>DLXM01000121.1:0-9531 GCA_003448835.1 Bacteroidota bacterium
CTAATTCTTTAACCGGCATTTATGGTAACGGATTGAAGGCTTTCTTGTTTCTGATGGTTTTATGTACTGTCTGGATACCCGTCGCAACTGCTCAGCCGGTACCAAATTCCATCCAACAACAATTCAATGACTACAATGAATTACTTGAACAAAACAATTTTAGTGATTCAATAGTTGGGTATGAATCGATCGTCGGTTCGGGATTTGAGTCAGGTCCTTTGTATTTGAATATGGGCATTGCAGCAACCCGAATGGATAGCCTCGGGTTGGCCAAATATTACTATTTGAAGGCTCGAAATTTTGATGAGGTCCGTTTGGCGGCAAATGATGCCCTCGATTTTGTGAATTACGAACTCGGTCGACGAGGTGCCCGCCTGCCTGAATTAGCATGGACCCGAATTACTCATTTTCTATTTTTTGAAATGAATCATATTGGGTATGTTGTCCTCGGTTTGATCCTCATTAACCTTGGTGTGATTTTCTACGTGATTCATTGGCTTCGAGATTATTTGAAACAAATTAACCGATATATCGGTATTGCACTTTTTGTAACGGGCTTTATCGTGATGTCAGGTGCAATAGTAATTTATTCCTATTCATCAAGTTACAGTGAAGGTGTTCAAATTCAACGTGAGGTTCAGGTACGAAATCAACCGACTATGGATGCAGAAATTATCCAAACCGGTTATGAGGGATTTCGATATATTATCGATATGAAATCGAGTGGAGATTCAGAAGGGTGGTATTACGTTAGAATGAGTAACGGATCACGCGGATGGATTGAAACAAACCATTTAAAAATACTATAATATTGCACCTCCATACCTACTGGTGCACAAATGATCTACAAAATCTATTATGTCTTATCTAAATTATATTGACGAAAATTTTGAACGTTTTAAAAGTGAATTATTTGATCTTCTTAGAATCCCAAGTATAAGTGCAGTATCGTCGAACAGACCTGATATCAAAAGAGCAGCACATTATTTAAAAGGACAGTTCGAGCATATTGGATTAAATAATGTTGATTTGCATGATACTCCCGGAAATCCAATTGTTTATGGCGAGTATCTTGAGGCCGGTCCGGATAAACCTACGGTGCTGATTTATGGTCATTATGATGTTCAGCCACCTGAGCCGCTTGATCTTTGGCAGACGCCTCCGTTTGAACCAACGGTGCGTGGAGAAGATGTTTACGCTCGTGGGGCAAGCGATGACAAGGGGCAGTCGTTTACACATGTAAAAGCTATCGAATCATGGCTGAAAACTGAGGGCAGATTACCGGTTAACGTGAAATTAATCCTCGAAGGTGAAGAGGAAATCGGCTCTGCACATCTGGTTCCGTTTCTGAGAAAGCATAAAGAAATGCTGGCTTGTGACATGGTTCTGATATCAGATACTTCCATGTTCGATAAAAATGTCCCATCGTTGACATACGGACTCCGTGGATTAGCTTACATGCAGGTATTTGTCCAGGGCACAAATCGCGATTTACATTCAGGAGCCTATGGCGGGGCTGTCCAAAATCCATTAAACGCTCTGTGTGAAATCATTGCCGGACTCAAAAATAAAGATGGCGTTATTCAAATTCCGGGGTTCTATGATGACGTTGTAGACCTTACTCCAGAGGAACGTGAAGCTGCTGCAAAGTTGCCTTTCAATGAGCAGGCATTTAAAGATTCGCTCGGAATCACTGAAGTTTTTGGTGAAAAAGGTTATACAACCATCGAGCGAAAATCCTCACGTCCGACTCTGGATGTCAACGGAATTTGGGGTGGATACCAGGGCGAAGGTGCCAAAACAGTGCTTCCTGCAAAAGCCGGAGCAAAAATCAGCATGCGACTCGTACCGGATCAGGATCCGAAAAAAATCGCACAGCTATTTTCTGATTACGTCAAAAAAATCGCTCCATCCGGAGTTTCTGTGATTGTAGAAGAACATCATGGTGGGCACGCGGCAATGACTGACTTGAATTTCTATGGACTTCAGGCTGCAGCCAAAGCATTTCATGATATTTACGGCAAAGCACCTTTATTCGCACGCGAAGGCGGATCCATCCCAATCGTAGCAGATTTTAGAAAAATATTGGGTGTTGATTCAATTTTAATGGGATTTGGCTTGAACAGCGATGCGATTCATGCACCTAATGAAAAGTTTTCGTTGCAGGATTTTCACCGTGGAATTAAAACATCTGCGAAATTCCTTGAGCATCTGGCAACGACACCCAAGAACGAATAAATCAGTTGGCTTCGTTGCAATGAGTTAACTTATAAATCCGGAAAAACATCTATCCGGGTTTTATAATCTGCAAAATTTTTGCATTTTATTTCAATCCATTCTCATTTTTCACCGATTTCATGTCAAAAAAGTTTACACTTTTGCTGATCGTATTGATGATCCCTATAGCCCAGGGATTCACTCAATCTTTTATGAAGGTAAGTTATGGCGATGATTTATTCGCAGTAGGTGGAGGCGCTCGTGGACTCGGAATGGGTGGTGCTCAGGTTGCGTTAGTAAACGATGTTACCGCAGGTTTTTGGAATCCGGCCGGACTTTTTGGTATCACCAATAAACAAATTGCCTATATGCACTCGGAGCGTTTTGGTGGAGTTGTTGCCTACGATTATGGAGCATTTGCAATGCCGCTGCGCAATTCAGAAGATGTAATTGGAATCACTTTTTTCAGACAAGGCGTTGATGGTATTAAAAATACATTAAATGCCTGGGACAGAGATCGTGACCAGCCCGTTTCTAATCCTGAAGATCACATCACTGAATTCAGCACGGCCGACATGGCACTTATGCTTTCGTATGCCACAAGTTTAACCCCATCGATTTCATGGGGTACATCGTTAAAATTACTATACAGTCGACTAGGTCCTTTTGCTAACGGATTTGGGTATTCACTCGACCTTGGAGCAATGTATCGCCACGAAAAATTCTCGGCCGGAGTGAACATCCACAACATTACAACCCTTATGAAATTATGGAGTGTGAATGAGGAAGAGCTCGAACCTTTACGCGATTATTTTGATGATGAAACGTTGAACGAAGCATTTCCACAGGGTCAAAACGAGTATACCCCCCCTTCTATGAGATTTGGAATCGCTTCATGGCGTGATTTCGGGGAATTTAAAGTAACGGGTACTCTCGATTTACTCACACACTTCGAAAACAGGCGTACATACAACATAAATTTGGGTCCGTTGAGCTTTCAACCACACCTCGGATCAGAAATCAGTTATAAAAACTTGCTATTCATTCGGGTCGGGCTCACCGACATGTACACCGACCGGGACTCAAAATTTTACGCATCTCCAACACTAGGTGGAGGCTTTCGTGTGAATAAAATCTTTATCGATTATGGATTCAGCAGTTTCGCAGGAATGAGTGCTGATCTGGGTTACACACATCGTATCTCTGCAAAAATTTCGCTCTAATTCCGTATCTTTGAGTTATAAGAAAAATTGTAACTCAAAATTATTATTAACATGAGCGATTATAAAGATAAAACCTTTAAAGTAGTGATTATTGGCAGTGGTCCTGCCGGTTTAACTGCTGCTTTATATGCCGCAAGAGCTGATTTGGCACCAATAGTATTTGAAGGTCCAGAGCCGGGCGGACAACTTACCACAACCACAGATGTCGAGAATTTTCCGGGATATCCAAATGGAGTGACCGGTCCGCAAATGATGCAAGATCTGCGTGAGCAAGCCACAAGATTTGGTGCAGATTGCCAATGGGGAATGGTTACTGACGTCGATTTAAGTAGCAGACCTTTTAAAATCACGGTGGATGAAGCAAATGAATTATTTGCGGAGTCTGTAATTATTGCGACTGGCGCGTCCGCAAAATGGTTGGGGATTCCATCAGAGCAAAGACTTCGGGGACGGGGTGTTACGGCATGTGCAACCTGTGACGGAGCATTTTTCCGAAATGAGCATGTCATTGTGATTGGTGGGGGTGATACTGCAATGGAAGAAGCTACGTTTTTGACCAAATTTGCCAGTAAAGTGACCATTGTCCACCGTCGTGATGAGTTTCGGGCTTCGAAAGTGATGCAACAACGAGTATTTGACAGTCCTAAAATCGAGGTCAAATGGGATTCCGGTGTTGAAGAAGTCATGGGAGATACGGTTGTGAAAGGTGTGAAGATCAACAACTTTAAAACCGGCGAATCTGAAATACTGGAAGATGTAACTGGTGTATTTCTGGCTATTGGACATAAACCAAATACGGATTTGTTCAAGGGAGTTCTCGATATGGACGAGACAGGATATATTCAGACCATTGGGAAGTCCAGTTATACGAATGTTCCCGGTGTATTCGCTTGTGGCGATGCACAGGATCATATTTACCGCCAGGCGATCACTGCGGCCGGATCAGGCTGTATGGCTGCTATCGATGCCGAGCGTTGGTTAGAAGACCAGCATGCTGCTGTAGAGGTCAGATAGTAAAAATACTAAATAAGAAAAGTCCGTATATCGAATTTCGACGTACGGACTTTTTTAATTTCAAAAGAAGGTTTCAACAGATATCCGGAACCAGATTATTCGGTTTCGTCAACTACTTCAATATCTTCAGCTTCGACTTCTTTTTCGTCAAAGTGAGCATCCCGCTCAACTAAAATGGTAGCTTCAGTTACCATCAAGGCCACAAAAGTGACAGCTGAAATAAATGGCGCTAAAAAAATTAAAGCTCCGATTCCACCAGCACCTAATGTAAGTGAAGTACTCACCAGTTTTTCACCTTTGCTGTTCTTAATCGTCAATCTGCGAACATTTCCTTCGCGAATAAGTTTTTTGACCTGCTTGACCAAGTCATCAGCGGTTACTTTAATTTCTTCAAATACTGATTTTGCCATGGTGGACTCCGTTAATGTGAAAAAAAATCTATTTATGTAAGGTATCTCATTTTCTACTCTCTATTACGAAAGAATAAAAATAATGATTCATTTTTTAAATGTTAGCTACCGTAAACGCAGCAAGTACTTATGGTGTAGATGCCCATATAATTCACGTCGAAACCAATGTGGCATTCGGATTACCACGCTTTTCACTGGTCGGATTACCAGATAGAGCCATAAACGAATCCTCAAACCGAGTAGAAGCCGCCCTAAAAAATAGTCAAAAAGAGTTCCCTCGCGGAAGAATAACTGTAAATCTAGCCCCTGCAGACTTGCCAAAAGAAGGAAGTGCATTCGATCTTCCCATTGCACTAGGTCTTTTGCTTGCATCTGGACAACTCGACGATATTGATATAAAAGAAGGCATCATTTTGGGTGAATTGGCACTGGATGGATCACTTCGACCGGTAAAAGGAATCCTTCCTATCACTTTGGAAGCACGCAATAAAGGGTACAAATTTATTGTTGTCCCCACTCAAAATGCAAAAGAAGCTGCCATCGTTGAAGATATTGATGTATATGGATTTGAATCGCTGATTGAAGTTTGTTTGTGGTTAAAAAATCCGTCGCGTGAAAAGCTGGTTCAAATAGACATTAAAGCCTTATTCAATCAATCGAACACGAAAAGACTAGCAGATTTCGGGGATGTCAGAGGACAAGAACATGTTAAACGGTCTTTAGAAATTGCCGCAGCCGGACAACATAATATTATTTTAGTTGGTCCACCGGGTTCCGGGAAAACCATGTTAGCACGACGATTACCATCAATTATGCCTCCATTAACGTTAGATGAAGCACTTGAAACAACTAAAATACAATCCGTTTCCGGATTTACAACACGAACAGGTAGCTTAGTTACTACCCGGCCATTTCGGGCTCCACACCACACTATATCACACGTCGGATTAGCCGGAGGTGGAAGTATTCCGATGCCGGGCGAATTATCATTGGCTCATAATGGAGTATTATTCCTGGATGAACTTCCAGAGTTCCAAAGAATGGCATTAGAGGTTATGCGACAACCACTTGAAGATGGCTTTGTGACCATATCACGAGCCAGGATGTCAGTCACGTATCCATCCAGGGTGATGCTGGTCGCATCCATGAACCCCTCACCATCTGGTGATTGGATAGATCCTGACATGGCATCCACAACTGACCATTTACAAATGCAACGATACCTGAGTAAGGTAAGTGGTCCACTATTGGATCGAATTGATCTTCACATAGAAGTGCGGATGGTGCCATATAATGATTTAATGTCGATGAACACAGGAGAAAGCTCCGAAAAGATTCGAAATAGAGTCATCAAAGCCCGGGAAATACAATTAACCCGATTCATTGGAATTACAAATGTATTTACAAATGCCCAAATGGATTCCAGATTGGTTCGAAAATTCTGCAAACTGGATGAATCCGGTGATCGTATACTGCGAAAAGCTATGGAACTATTAGGACTCTCAGCCAGAGCTCATGATCGTATACTAAAAGTAGCAAGAACCATTGCAGATATCGAGAGATCCGAAACAATTCGGGCAGAACATGTAGCCGAGGCCGTGCAATATCGAAATCTGGACAGAAAAGGGTGGTTGGGATAAAAGAAACACCTATAAAACTTTACTATTTCAAATAAGGTTTGTATGATGTATCTAAAATTTCTTTACGCCGTTATATGGAACAAAAAGCTATTGATAGATTACTCGACGAACTTAGGGCTTCGGATGTATTCCGTGAGTATGAACAAGCCTATAACGAAGTCACGCATTTACCTTTGGTTTTGAGATCCAGTTTGGATGATGCAATAGATTTTGATCCAAATCAGGAAAGTGATTTCTGTCATTTCATGCGGCAACACAACGATAGTTGCAAGACATGTATCCATGTCGAAGAGAGTAATCCGTCTAATGGTGAATCGATCCATAAAACTTGTTTTGCAGGAGTTCATGTTACTGCAGTACCAATAAAAGTCCACCAAAACGTAATTGGATACCTTCAAACCGGAGAGGTTCTACTTGAGAAACTCACTCCTGAAAAACTGGAGGAATCGACCAGACAATTACTGGATTGGGGAATAAATTTATCACATGAGGATCTAAAGCATCTCCTTGAGAGCGGACCCATCTTGTCTCCCAAGCAGTATGAAGCGGTCATTAAAATGCTGGAGATTTTTGCTAAACATATATCCGAAGTAGCTGCAAAGATTTCGGTATCGCCAGAACTGAATGAGCCTGACGGAATAAAAAAATCCAGAGATTATATCCAAAAACACCTGGATGAAAAAATAACCTTAGATCAGGCTGCTTCGGTTGCTAATATGAGTGCCAGTCATTTTTGTCGGGTATTTAAAAAAGCGACAGATATGAATTTCTCGGAATATGTAGCCAGAATTCGAGTCGAACGTGCTAAAGAAATGCTGGTAGAATCAAATTACACCATGGCTCATATAGCTTATGATTGTGGTTTTAATTCAGTGACTGATTTCAACCGGACTTTCAAAAAAATTACGGGATTAACTCCAACTGAATTCCGAAAAGATACCTAAGTATGAAGATGACACTGGTCTTGTGGGTTGGTCTGGGTGGGGCATTGGGATCATCTTCGAGGTATGTAATTTCACATCTGATTCAGGAAAACACCAGTTCAGGTTTCCCATTTGGTACATTTACGGTAAATATCATTGGCTGTTTAATCATTGGATTTCTAGTTGGACTATCGATCCATCGACCGGAATCCTTATCTGAGCAATCCAGATTTTTACTTTCCACCGGGTTTTGTGGTGGATTTACCACTTTTTCAGCATTCTCTGCAGAAACCTTTTCATTGATTGACAAAGGTGAATTTACAACAGCTATTTTATATGTGATCTTATCAATTTTTGTTGGACTTCTGGCAACTGGAATGGGGATTATCATCATCAAGTAATCCAAATTTAATTCGGTAGAATTTCGTAATTTTAAGTTCCTGATATATTTGTCATTTTCTAGCATCGTCAAAATGCTCTAACTCACATCTCTCTTCATTGATTGTTTATATTGAAGCCTAGGTATCACATATTGTTTATCGAAGATTCGCAAGATGATTACTTGTTAATGAAGCGAACGATCGATAAGGCTGATCTATCCTACGACTCTGAGCGAGTTGATACTATAGCAAATCTGGAAAAACAGCTCAATTCAACACACTGGGATGTTTTTTTGCTCGATTACGATATTCCAGGGCATACAGTTGATCAATTTCTGAAAATACTTCGTGATTTTGATGTATCTATCCCAATCATTGTGGTTTCGGGGATTATCGTTGAAGATCAGGTCGCAACCGCCCTTCAATATGGTGCCCGTGATTATGTTATGAAAGATAATCTTCGACGCCTTCCCAATGTCGTCACCAGAGAAATTAAATCATATTATGATCGAAAGCTTCATTACAAAACGCAGCAGGAAAAAATTCAGATCCAGGAAGCCCTGATGAACCATAATAGAGCTCAGGAAAAACTCTATCAATCTGCTTTTGATTATCTGAAAATGAGTCCGGATGATAACATTTTTAAACACCTGTCTACTACACTATATGATTTAATCCCAAATTCAATTATTACTGTAAATGAGTATGATTCAATTCGAGATTTGATAGTTGTTCGACACATCAGTGGGCTTGAAAAATTCAACTCATTTTTACCCGGTATCATGAAGAAATATGCCATTGGTAAGGAATTTAAACCAACGGAAGAATCAAAACAGGTACTGATGCGTGGCAAACTGATTGATCTTAATGGTGGTTTATATACTTTGTTATTCGAGCAGGCTCCGGAATCTGTATGTAGTTTTATTGAGAAACAGTTAAATATTAGCACCATTAAAACAATGGGACTAGTTTCCGGTAATACTGTTCACGGGAATGTTGTGATTCTACAACTTGGTGAAGATCTATTCATATCCGATCAAAGCATCGAAACATTTGTGAATGTAGCCACGGTAGCACTTAGGAGAAAAGATTCTGAAAAATTGATAAAGGAATCCTTGTATGAAAAAGAAGTCATGCTTAAGGAGATTCATCATCGGGTAAAAAATAACCTTCAGATAATCAGCAGTCTATTGGAGTTACAGTCCATGCAAATTAAGGAAGATGAGACCAAATACATCTTCATGGACAGCCAAAGTCGTGTAAAATCTATGGCTTTAGTACATGAAAAAATTTATCAATCTGAAGATTTATCCAGCATTAATTACAGAGAATATATCGATCAACTGGCTGAATATCTTTTCTCGTCTTACAATCTGCCACATGTAAACTACTATATCGATTCTGATGAAATTCAACTGCCAATAGATGCAGCGATTCCAGCCGGAATCATCATAAATGAATTAATTTCAAACTCATTGAAACATGCTTTTCCTGATGGAAGAAAAGGTACAGTTTCTGTAGAGCTTAAAAATTCAGATAATCATGTGAAATTGTCTGTAATGGATGATGGAGTTGGATTTAAAAAGGAAATAGATTTGAGGAAATCCAAATCATTGGGATTAGAATTGGTCCACGCACTTATTGAGCAATTAAATGCCAAGGTTCAAATTGAAACTGTAAATGGGACAAAATTCACCATCTTAATCCCACCATCTAACAACTCC
>DLXM01000121.1:9583-15799 GCA_003448835.1 Bacteroidota bacterium
TGTTTTTAAAAAAAACTGTTCACTACAAAGTTATAAATTGAATATTCGAATTGAGGTTTTTTTTGAAAACTATTATTCACTACAAAGTTATAAATTGACTTATAGCTGATCACTCCAATATTTATTTAAAAATATAAATAAAATAAAACCTTATAGCTGATCAGCAGAATGGATTGCTGCACCGACCACTCCAGCATTATTTAAAAATGATGCCGCTTCCAAACGAGTTCTAATCTTGACAAATGGGAGCATCTTTTCAGATTTATTGACCACTCCACCGCTTATTATAAACAAGTCTGGATGTAATAATTTTTCATAATAACTAAGGACCATTTCAAGTCGCTTAGCCCAGACTTTTCGCTTAAGCCCTTCAGCTAATCTGGATGTTTCCGAAGCTCTTTCTTCAGCCGTAAGTCCACGAATTTCCAATTTCCCGAGATCTGTATTTGGGATTAAAATTCCGTTATGAAACAGCGCTGTACCAATACCGGTACCAATCGTCAAAATCATGATTAGCCCAAGTTCATGTTTCCCAACTCCGAATCGGATTTCTGCTACCCCAGCTGCGTCTGCATCATTAATTACAAACACATCAGAATCAGTCAATTCAGATAAAATCAGCCCGGCATTTACATCCTGCCAGGCTTCATTCAAATTTATTGTAGATAAGATTATACCTTTCCGAACCGCTTCGGGAATCGCAACACCAATAGGACCGCTCCAGTTGAAATGAGTAACCATCTGGTGAATACACGGAATTATTTTGTGTGGAGAAGTATCGTCAGGAGTTTGAATGCGATGTTTATCGGTAATAAACTGTCCATTCGTCGTATCTACGACCGCACCTTTGATACCAGAACCACCAATATCAATTCCAAGTACTTGCATCAGGCATTTTGTCCATGGCAATGTTTGTATTTTTTGCCTGAACCACACGGACAAGGGTCGTTTCGTCCAACTTTATCGGTTACAACTACCGGTTCCGGCTTACGAGGTTTTCCACCGGTAGCAACACCAGGAGGACCCTGTTTTTGTCCGCCACCTAACTGAACTGCCATATTTGGCACCTCATCGTGTTGGGTTCGCAGTTTGCTCATATCAATTTTACGTCTAACCGGAGCCTTTGCCTGAGTCAATTGTTGTTGATCGTTCGCTCCCTCAGGCATTGCTTTCCAGATCATTGAAATGACTTCCTGATTGATCTCTTCAACCAACTCGGTAAACATATTAAATGCTTCACGTTTATACTCAAGTAGCGGATCTTTCTGTCCAAAAGCCCGAAGACCAATACCTTCTTTCACAGAATCCAATTCACGCAAATGTTCCATCCATTTGTCATCAATAACTGATAACACAGCAGCACGTTCCATCGCGTGAACCAATTCTCTACCTTCAGTTTCTATAGCTTTTGATACTTCAACTACGACTCTCATCCGTTTCACACCATCGTTAAATATGATTTGGACGGATGTCGGTTTATTAGGAACATCGCTTTCCTGAATCTGTTTGAGAATTCTTAAAAATGGCTCACTGAGCATGCGAGTTTTATTCTTGTAGACTTCCAAACAGTGATTAACAAGTAAATCAACGAGTCCATCTTCGCCAAGAGTTGACCATTTTTCGCGATCAACATTAGCATCAACAGCCAACATTCGTATCATTTTTTCCTGAATGACTTCATATTCTGCATCGCGGTAATGATCGCCAACAATCGCTTCAATCAATTCATAAAGCATATTGTAGATATCGCCACTCAATCTGTCACCCATCAAGGCATGACGACGACGTCCGTAAACAACTTTACGTTGATTATTCAAAACATCATCATACTCAAGCTGACGTTTCCTGATTCCAAAGTTGTTCTGTTCTACTTTAGACTGTGCACGTTCGAGTGATTTGGTTACCCATGGATGCTGAATAACTTCACCTTCATCAAATTTCATACGGTCCATGATGCTCGTGATACGATCTGAACCAAACAATTTCATGAGCTCATCTTCGAGAGAAACATAAAACTGTGATTCACCCGGATCACCTTGTCGACCGGAACGACCACGTAACTGGAGGTCAATTCTACGTGAATCATGGCGTTCGGTACCTAAAATTGCAAGTCCACCGAGTTCTTTGATTTCCGGACCCAATTTAATATCCGTTCCACGACCTGCCATGTTTGTTGCAATTGTTACCGCACCACGTTGTCCGGCGTGAGCAACAATTTCACTCTCACTCTGATGCTGTTTCGCATTCAATACACTGTGTTTGATTCCGGCACGTTGCAACATTCGGCTAACCGTTTCAGAAACTTCAACACTGGTAGTACCTACTAATACAGGCTGACCTTTTTCGTGATATTCACGAATTTTGTTGATTGCAGCATTGAATTTTTCACGTTTTGTCCGGAAAACAAGGTCTTCCTGATCTAAACGAGCAATTGGACGATTCGTTGGGATTTCAATAACTTCCAGTTTATAGATTTCGAAAAATTCACCCTCTTCGGTCACAGCAGTACCGGTCATACCGGCCAACTTATGATACATCCGGAAGTAATTCTGCAGAGTTATCGTGGCATACGTCTGTGTTGAGCCTTCAACCTTCACATTTTCTTTTGCCTCGATAGCCTGATGGAGTCCGTCTGAATATCGACGACCTGTCATTACACGTCCCGTGTGCTCATCTACAATCTGCACCTTTCCATCCTGAACGATATATTCATCATCCTTTTCAAACAACGTGTACGCTTTTAAAAGCTGGTTTACAGAATGAATCCGTTCACTTTTCTCGGAAAACTTGCGATACAAAGCCTGAATTTTTTCAGATTTTTCGCGTCGTAATTCCTCCTGCAATTTCGTTTTTTGCTGTTCTTTATACTCTTCACTTAGATCTGATTCTTCAAGTTCTTTGAGTTTTTCCTGATCTTTTCTCGCGATTTCTTCTTCCAGGATTGAAGTTTCAACTCCCATATCCGGAATGATAAAGAAATCAGGGTCCTCATTCGAACCAGTAATCAAATCACGACCTTTTTCGGTCATTTCGAGCGTATTCATTTTTAAATCGACCGCGTAATACATGTCCTCATCAACAATAGGCATGTTTTTACCGCTATCCTGAAGATAAAAATACTCGGTTTTTTGCAGCAATTTCTGCATCTCAGGCTCCTGCATCATCTTCTCGAACTTCTTATTCTTCGGAAACCCACGTTTTGCACGAAGCAGGAAAAGTCCAGCATTTTCCTGGTCATTATTCTTAAGCGCTTCGTCCACCTGAAGCAAATATTTAGCAACCAGTTTTTTCTGCATCTCAACCAGATTATAAACCCGGGGTTTGAGATCGATATATTTTTGAGTTTGATTATCCTGCGGTACCGGACCTGAAATAATCAACGGAGTACGGGCTTCATCAATTAAAACGGAGTCAACCTCATCCACAATTGAGTAATGATGTCCGCGTTGGACTAGTTGATCTTCACTTACGACCATGTTATCACGCAAATAATCGAACCCAAATTCGTTATTTGTCCCGTAAGTGATATCAGCACGATATGCTTCTCTGCGTTTTTCGCTACTTGGTTCGTATAAATCGATACAATCTACGCGAAGTCCATGAAACTGAAATATCGGTGCATTCCATTCAGCATCACGTTTAGCAAGATAGTTGTTTACCGTAATGACATGGACTCCACGTCCGACCAATGCATTCAGATATGCAGGGAAGATAGCGACCAGCGTTTTACCTTCACCGGTTTTCATCTCGGCGATTTTTCCCTTATGCAAAGTGACCGCACCAATCAACTGGACATCATAGGGTACCATTTCCCAGGTGATTTCATTGCCGGCAACCATCCATTTTTTACCAACAAACCGCGCACAGGTTTCTTTCAGGACCGCAAAAGCTTCGGGCATGATATCATCCAGAACATCTTCAACAGTATCCAGCCATTCCTGATCTACTTTATCGAGTTCATCAGCTAAATCACGGCGTTCATCAATCGTGAGATCGCTTTCCATGTCGTTGATCTGAGCTTTCAACTCCTTGATTTGAATATCGATTGGAGCGGTTGCCTCTGCCAGCATTTTTTTAAACTTCTCTGTGCGGGCACGCAATTCTTCGTCGGAGATTTTTTGAAGTTCCGGTCCAAATTCATTGATTTCGTCAACGAAAGGCTGGATCTTTTTGAGGTCACGGTCGGATTTACTACCAAATAGCTTTGTAAAAACACCTAAAATCTTGTCGATCATCGTATATATTCTCTTAAAATAATGTTCTAATATCTAGTCCGGTAAGGTACGGCAGATATACACCTGCATCAAACACAGATAACCTCTTTTAACCATGAAAATTGTGTGTTTTTAAGACTTTTACCGAATAATGTGAATTTCATTGAAAATTCATGTACTAATTTATCAAAAAATATCTTATTTTTGTGGTCTTTCGACAATTGGAGACAATTATCCATACACATATACATTTAACAGACAATTTTTACCAGAAATGAAACGCACGTTCCAACCCAGCAGAAGAAAACGCGTCAACAAGCATGGCTTCCGCTCACGCATGGAAACTGCTAACGGCCGTAAAGTTGTAGCTAGACGTCGTGCCAAAGGCAGACACAGGCTAACCGTTAGTGATGAGCGAGGACCGAAATAATCGGACTGGCGGGAATCAACTTCCCCGAAGGAATATTCTTCGGGGTAAAGATTCTTTTGACAACCTTTTTAAAGACGGCATCCGTATTGCTGCCGGGCACATCGATCTACGATACCTGACTAAAGAAGCCGACAAATTCTCAGTCCGGGTCGCATTCATAGCAGGACGAAAGTTAGGCAATGCCGTTACACGTAATCGATGTAAACGTCTCCTTCGTGAGGCTTATCGGCTCCAACAGCACATCCTGGATCCGCTTTCAACAAACAGATCAGAAGAGATCGAAATGGCTTTAATCGTAAAAAATGCTCCCATTACCTTGCAAATTGCAATGGTAGAGGTGCATAAACTACTTACGAGTTTGCAAAAACGACTCAATCAGGCAACCCTATTATGAGACACATTCTTGTATTTCTTGTTCGGGGTTACCAGATTATGATCTCTCCTTATTTCCCATCCAGTTGCAGATACCAACCTACTTGCAGTCAATATGCAATTGATGCACTAAAAAATCATGGTGCATTAAAAGGAACTTGGTTAACAACTAAACGTATATTACGCTGCCATCCCTGGGCAAAAGGTGGACACGATCCCGTCCCACCAGCTAAATCAAACGCAAACGCAACAAATTTACCGGAGTAATTTTGGATAGAAACACAGTTATTGGTCTCACATTAATGTTCGCCATCATGATGGCTTGGTTCGTCTACATGACACCAAGTCAGGAAGAACTCAATCGGATCAGTGAAGAACGTCGAATTCAGGACAGTTTGAGAGCCGTCCAGTCTGAACAACTTATTGATGAAAGATCCGATCAGGTAATAGATCGACCGGGTATTAGAAGTTTGACGCCAGATGCAGATGAAACCACCTCGCAACTAGGGATTTTTGGCGAAACAGCATCCACTGATACGCTGGCTTACACAGTTGATACCCCACTTTATTCAATTACTTTTTCGAACTTAGGCGCCGGACCTTCTCGTTTTATCCTGAAGAAGTATTCAAAATGGGATGAAACTCCGGTTCAAATGATTGCCGATTCTTCTCGTTCAACGTATTCACTCGGTTTTGTAAGTACACAAAATTACAATATCGAAACTGACCAGATTTTATTTAATCAGTTGACATCCGGAACAAATAGCGTTTTACAGTCCGGTCAGGACCACACAGTTTCGTACGCTTTGGAATTTCCCGATGGTGAACGTCTGGTTTACACCTATTATCTGTATGCTGACTCGTACGAAATTGATTTAGAAGTCAATTTTGAAGGTGCTCAACGTTACATTTCTGATCGTAACGTTGAATTCGCATGGAAGTCACGCTTGAATCCAACTGAGCGCTTAAAAGCATCAGAAGCTGCCTACACATCCGCGTATGTTTATTCAGGTGGCGTCATGGAGAAATACATGTTGACCAGCGCCGGTCGCGAAGAGAACATTATCACCGGGACCGTTGACTGGGTAGCAACTAAGACAAAATTCTTTACTCAAATCATCAAACCGGAAGTACCGGGAACGGGTGCGATTTCAGGGCTGGACAAGACGCAAGCCGCCGCGCCCGAGAGCAGCGCGCGCG
>DLXM01000136.1:0-351 GCA_003448835.1 Bacteroidota bacterium
TGGCAATTGGGATGATTTCCGATGCTCGATTTGACGATACACTGGAAAGTGTTGATTTAGCACTGGAGGCAGGTGACATGATTATCTTATATACAGATGGATATACTGAAGCGATGAGTCAGAGCCATAAACTGTATGGAGATGACCGATTATTGAATGTGGTACGAAAAAATATTGGTTCCAGTGCAAAAAAAATGTTGGAAGCTATCAATTCTGATGTCCGAACGTTTACCGGAGCAACTGTTCAATCTGACGACATGACCATGGTGATCATTCGAGTGAGTCCCGATGGTCTTATGGGATAGATTATTATTTGTCAGTTGGTAGAAATAGTCTTATTTTTGGAATCTG
>DLXM01000136.1:401-5332 GCA_003448835.1 Bacteroidota bacterium
CAGTCGACTCATAATCGATTGGTCGGGGGTTCAAATCCCTCTGGGCCCACTTGAATAGACCCGTATTTTATTTAAAAACAATACTATACGGGTTTTTTATTTAAACTCTTTTTTAATTTGAAAAACTTGCTAAACCTAGAAGATCAAAGTAGCCCTACTCGATTCCGATTTGAAATCGTATTGATCTAATTTATATTCTTTTCCCTGTCTCTGTATCAAAATAGTGAATCTTAATTGGATCGGGTTTTAATCCAACTTTTGTACCAGGTTCAGGAATGATATCCCCCGATACTCTCGCGATTAAGATTTGTCCCTGATATTTTACATAAATGTAGGTTTCATTCCCTAAAGGTTCGCAAATTTCAACTATTCCTGAAAAAGCTCCATCTGAATCAGGTCCAGCAAGGCTCATATGCTCAGCCCTCACTCCAAGCACTACTTGTAATCGATCCGATTTTGGAGATTCATCAAATACAGAGGAGTCGGTATGCACACATCCATTTAGTCCATCGGTAGAAAATCGATGTTTGTCAGATTCGAGCGTGCCATTTATGAAATTCATTGAAGGACTGCCTATAAATCCAGCTACAAATCGATTTGCAGGATGACGATATAAATTCAGCGGTGTATCCACCTGACTTATAATCCCAGAGTCCATGACTACAATCCGATCCCCCATAGTCATGGCTTCAACCTGGTCATGAGTTACATAGACCATGGTCACGTTTAGTTTTCTGTGTAATTCCGAAATTTCGGCCCGCGTTTGAACCCTCATTTTAGCATCAAGGTTACTAAGTGGTTCATCAAATAAAAAAACCTTGGGTTTGCGCACAATTGCTCTTCCAACAGCTACCCTCTGCCTTTGTCCACCCGATAACTCTTTGGGCTTTCTTTCCAGGTAATCTTCCAGACCTAAAATGCGCGCAGCTTCATTTACTCGTTCTTTAATTTCAGGTTTGGGTGTTTTTCGAAGTTTTAAACCAAATGCCATGTTCTCATAAACATTCATGTGGGGATATAATGCATAGTTTTGAAAAACCATTGCAATATCTCTGTTTTTAGGCATTACTTCGTTTACTCGTTTACCATCGATTCTTAGCTCTCCTTCGTTGATGTCCTCTAAGCCTGCAATCATTCTTAATGTTGTTGATTTTCCACATCCCGACGGACCAACTATGACCAAAAATTCCCGATCATGTATGTTGAATGAAATATCTTTAACAACGGGCTCCCCAACCCGATACCATTTAGAGACTCGATCAAATTCAATTGTTGCCATTTTTCTTATATAATGAATATGGAATATTAATGTGATGTAGACCGGGACCAAAATTTTGCCGGTTTTCTAGCTCAAGTACCGCCTGACAGTCTGCCGGGATTTCAATTTTTGCCGAAATTCCAACTGAATCCACCTCCCAATCTACAGAAACCTTTCCCAATCTTGTAATTCTTGATACGGAAACTTTTTGAAGATAGGGTGCCACATCTGGTTTGATGTAAAAGGTGCGGGATTTCAGATCAATTCGATGTATCCATCCAGCGCGCTTGTAAAACCAGAATGCGAATCCACCTAAGGAAGCATGGCTTAAAGAGTTCATCACCGGATCTTTGAATCCACTTTCGGGTGTAAAGCTATCCCAATGTTCCCATAGGGTCGTTGCACCGTTTTTTACCATAAACCCCCATGATGGGAAAGTTTCTTTTTTAAGAAGCCGCACTGCAAGATCACTTCTCCCAATTTCTGATAAAACATCGAGTAACCATGGTGTACCCAAAAATCCAGTGCTCAGAGAAACATCCCTGGAAAGAATATCTGAAACAAGGATACTAGCACAGCGATTCATTTTTTTTTCTGATAAAAGTCCAAACCGCAATATCAAAACACAGGCTGTTTGAGTGAAACTATTTAATTGAGTTTCGTTTGCTGCAAAGCGGTCTTCAAGCACTTGCTTAATAACCATAAGACGCTTTGAGTAACGATCTTTACTTTGTAATAACTCCAGTTGTTCACACAGAAAAATCATTTCTTGATTTACAATGGCATGAAATGCAGTAGCAATAAAATCAAGAGGGGTGGGCGCATTGACATTTAGCCAGTCCCCATAGTTGCCACCTCTTCTGTAGCCATTTTCCGATGACACCCAAAGAGAATCTGCATATTTTTCAAGACTATCCCATGCTGTACTGATATCCTCAACGTTGCCATATTCCCGTACTAATTGTGATGAAACCCAAACAGCGGCATCTGACCATGCTGCATTGTTCCAGCCAATTGTACCTGATCCAAACTCCACATAGGGCGCGATATCAGGCAGAGCGCCATCCTCGCGCTGAGCATGAAACAGATCCCGGAGCCATTTTATATAAAAGCGACTCATGTCAAAGGTCTGCATATGAACTTCGGCCAGAATACTACCGTCCCCGGTCCATCCCAAACGCTCATCGCGTTGGGCACAGTCCGTTGGGATATCAACTAATGTACATTCAGAACTTCCTATATAACAGTTATATATACTGTTAATTAGTTCATTATCGCAGGAAAATGTTCCCAGTCTGTTAATATCGCTTTTAATTCGATGTGCCCTCAAATTGCAGGTTAGAGGATCCTGGCTCAATCCACTAATTTCAACGTAGCGAAATCCATGGTAGGTGAAATAGGGTCTGAAGTATTCTTTTTCCTTACCGGATGAGATAAATACATCTGTTGCACGAGCCATACGAATATTTTCTAAATACAGCGACCCATCCGGATTTAAAACCTCGGCATGACGAACACTGATCTCCGTTCCGGCAACTTCGGAAACCTCAAAACTCACAAACCCTGCAATAATTCTACCAAAATCGACAATATAAGACCCTTGTTGAGTTTCAGCTACAGATATTGGATTGAGTATCCCTACAATACGCACAGGCTCCCAATCCACGTTTACTAACTTAGGGACAAATCCATCAAATTTTTGAGCTCTAGCATGGAGATCAGGTTTCTTCCTCGCATCGAAACGGGTTCCCATGAGGATGTCTGCATCCAGCCATGGACCAATCCCGGCTGACCAGGATGTATCGGTGCATAATATAGCTTCGTCCCCAGCATAAAGCTCAGCATAGACTGCGGGATATTCACCATAATAACCTCGACCACGTTCCCACCCAAGGTATCCGGCATACCAGCCCGACGCCAGCATTAGTTCAATTTCATAATCACCGACCTCATAGATACCGAATTCCAGTTCATGCAATGGGACAATCTTATAATAATCAGTCCATCCCGGTAGCAGCTCCGGGTGATTATCCGGACGAATACCGTTAATTCTCGCTTCTGCAACACCGAGTGCTGATAATTTAAGTTTTAGAGCAAGTTTATTTTTTTCCACTCTAAATTGTTTTCGAAAATGTACAACGGGCAATGGGAAAACTTCTGCAGAAGGTACTCTCCATGGCATTTCTCCCATGATGGCAACTGTTTGGGCTTTTTCTCCTGATTCTGTAACCCATTCGGCATTGGTTCGAATATATCTTTCCGAGCCATCTTTGTAAGTCATTTTAAAAGACAAAGTGGCACCGGGTTTATCCAGATAAGTGTTGAAACAAATTATGCTTAGACGGTTATCTCCGGACTTTAAATGGTTCAGTATCGAAACACTAACCGGTCGCGACCAGCTGAATATCTTACTATCACTGCGACATACTTCGGCATCGTTCAAATACAAAATGTAACCCTCATCGACACTTATAAGTACATTCGCTTCAATGACATCCAACAAATTTTCTACATTAAATACCCGATTAAAAGTGTGATTCACGGGGTGCCAAATCCATTGATCCACGCCCGGTTCAAAAACATGCCCGTCAGCCAAATGATCCACAGGAAAACAAATCCATTCGGGGTTATTACTCATTATTTGGGCCTGATAAATACTTTCACCAGTTTGCAGGGTTTATCACCTTTGTTAATAAAACGCACATTTCCTGTTGAAGCAGGAATTACCATACTCTCCAAATAGGCTAAATTACTGGTTCTGCCATTTTCGGAGTGAACTTCGACCATATCGCCCTCTACCAAATTGACCATATATGCTAATCCATCCGTATTCCAGGAGCATTCCTCGATGAAATCTACCCGATGTATTACATAAAACATGAAAGGGACATCCATTAGAACGAGCTCTTTACATCCTTCAACTTCAAAAAGTGTTCGGGATTTTGAAATGAGGTTTTCATTAACCCATTCACCTTTTCTGTCAAAACGAATATTGTCAAAACCACGTTCAATATTAATTGGGCGAAGGTTTCCGTTAAGGTCCCGCCTCAAATAATCATAAAGTTTGAATGTGTATATATAAGGTGTTGCACTGATTTCCAAAACTAGGTTTCCGCTTCCACTGCAATGAACGGTTCCGTTTGGAATGAAAAACAAGTCATGATCTTTGGACTGAAATTTATTCACAAATCGGTCAATATCGACCTCACTTCCATTTTTTGAAGAACGTTCCAAGGCCTCACGAAACTCAGCTGGGTCTGTATTTTCTCTTAATCCCAGATAGACTAATGCACCTGGCTGGGCCTTAGATATATAGTAAGTTTCGTCCTGCGTGAATGTTTCACCAAACTCCCGACGAATGTAATCGGGTGCAGGGTGTACTTGCAAGCTTAGATTACCACCGTCAATAGTGTCGAGATAATCGAAGCGAACCGGCCATTCATTCCCAAAACGGTCCGAAGCTTCTTCTCCCATTACTGCTGGGCTGTTTCGAAAAAGCAAGTAGTCAAAAGTAAACTCTAACTGATGTTTTTCATCTGAAATGAGGACACCATTTTCGGGAGCTATCAGCTCAAAAGACCAGGCAAAATTCGGTTCGTCGGGATTTAGTCCCATATGGTTTTTCATAAATTGTCCACCCCACGGACCCGGTGCGAACCATGGCCGGGGTCGA
>DLXM01000116.1 GCA_003448835.1 Bacteroidota bacterium
CAGATCAAAATGGATCCGGGTCAGCAGAAAATCATGCAGGAGTATTTGAGTAAAATCAACCGCAAAGGCAAGTCACTTACGACGAAGGAAATGGAAGTCTTGCAATCGCTGGTGTTTAATGACATTGCTGATCTCGAGTATCCGGTTGAAATCATGGACTATGACATCACGATGCGCAAAAATGGATTGGTCCATGCGCTGGTGACCATGAATATCAATGGCGTTGAAGTGCAGTCCGCTCAAAATGGTGTGGGACCACTCGATTCCGTGCTTGGAGCCATCCGCAAGGAGTCCGACAAGGTGATCAAGGTCGATTTGCTGGATCACAATCTGGAAGTGCTGAGTCCGGGTACAAACGCACTGGTAGTTGCGACCCTCACGTTAGGATATAACGACCAAAAGTATCAGGTAAAGGCAGCGTCACCGGATTNNCACCGGATGTGGTCGAAGCCGCGATTAACGCGTTTATTAAAGGATTGGCCGTTATTTACAGAAATAAATAGTAGTTAAACGCACCACATCAAACAAATAAAATTGGGCGCGACTCAAAGGTGCAAATGAAGTATATGTACCAAAACCTTGTTGGAAGTGCGTTTCAACCACGATATAAAGCAGTTTTTTCATCCAATAGCATCAAAAACTACTACCAAGGGCGAAAAGCACAAAAATCAGGCGTCGGGATTACTTTTAAGAATAAATCCGCGCTTGCGCACGGTCTGGATGTAATCTTTATCGGTCACGTCTGATATTTTCTTGCGGACATAACTCACATACACGTTGATGAAATTGGTCTGTGTATCGAATTTGATTCCCCATACTTTATCTGCCAGCTCCTCTTTTTCCACGACTTTGTCGACGTGTTTCATCAGGTACGCCATGAGATTAAATTCGTTGTTTGTGAGCCATACAGGTGTATTTTTCACATAAAATTCGCGCTTAATCTGATGTAATTTCAGCTCACCGATGGTCAGAATGTCAGCAGGAGCAACATCCGAAACCGTGCGTGTCCGACGTGTGATGGTTTGTATTCTGGCGATAAGTTCTTTGTTGTCGAATGGCTTGGTGAGGTAGTCATCCGCCCCGGCAGTTAATCCGGATACTTTGGTATCGATATTTTTTCGTGCAGACAAGATCAGAATCGGCGTGGTGATTCCGGCTTCACGGACTACATTACATACATCAAGTCCATTTTTGTCCGGAAGGGCCAAATCCAATATGATACAATCAAAATTGTTCTCTAAAGCGAGTTTTTCCCCATGCAGAGCTTGAGATACGGATGTAACCTCATAACCATTTTTTTCCAGAACTCGCTGGATCAGGGTTCTGACTACATCATCGTCTTCTATTACAAGTATTCTCATTTATCCTCAGTTTAGCACCTTTGACTACAACATCTTTTTTTCGAAACATATTGTACAAAGTAAATATGCTTTTTAATGTTATTAGTCAACAGGTTTTATTCAGAAATCTTAATTATTTTTTATCAGGTACAACTTCGTAGCCTTTTGAGATTAGCCACTTAGAAGCAGTTTGGATCATTTTGGGACTTAATTTGTGTCCTTCATTCAAGCCTTTGAACTCTGCTTTTATTTGTTTTTGAACCATTTTTTCGATTTGCTCTTTTTGTGCATTGGCGCTCACGATTTCATCCTCGAGTCCGTGGATCGCCAGTACATTTTGATGTTTGAGCTTCGACCATTTGGTTCCCAACAATTCCGTTTTGATGCGACCACTGATCACGATCAGTTCGTTTGTGTGTTTCCATCGGGAAGTTCCAAAATATCCGGCCATGTATCCGCCCATCGAATATCCGATGACACAGAGTCGGCTGACTTTTATAAACTTGATAACGTGATCGATGATTTCCTGAATGAATTCGGCGGTGTATTCGAGTGATTTCACAAAGGATCCTTGGCGGCCGTTGTATAAATACCAGGAATAACCCCACTTTTCGAGCGATTTGGTGCCTTCGAAATCCGCATATGGACCCTGGATGAACAAATGATACGCATTGAGCTTGAGCATTGATTTCATCTGACGCTCAAATATCGGAAGGTTTTGTCCTTTGCCGTGCAAATACACGATCAATGGCTTCTCCCCTTTGGGTCCGGTTTCAATAAGTTTATAGGGAACCTCGACTTTAAAAGAAGTCTTCCCCGAAATAAGTACGTCCATGAAATAATTCTTTTTTTGATCGCAGTTCAAGCTCTAGGACTGCATTCTTCAACCGTAACTAAATTGAATGACAACAAGTTCCAAAGATATGATTTTTTGTTTGATATAGCACTAAACTCAACGCATTTGGAATTAACATTTATGTATTTTTTATTATGAATTTTCGCTTCAATAATGTTAATTTGAGCTGAAATTATGCCAATATTTATCCAAAAACACGATTTATATGACTGATATCCGCAATGATTGGACACTCGATGAGGTCCGTGAAATTTATGATGCTCCGCTGATGGAACTGATCTATCGCGCCTCCCGGGTTCACGACTTGTATCAGGAAGTCGGTGAGGTTCAAGTAAATACCTTACTATCGATCAAGACCGGTGGGTGCCCTGAGGACTGCTCGTATTGTCCGCAGTCGGCTCGTTACAACACCGAGATTGATCCTGCGGGACTTCTTCCGTTACAGGAGGTCATTGATTCTGCGAAGCGTGCTCATGAGTCTGGTTCTACTCGGTTTTGTATGGGTGCTGCGTGGCGCAAGGTTCGCGACAACAAAGATTTTGACCGTGTGTTGGATATGGTTCGTGAAGTGAATTCGATGGGGATGGAAGTTTGTGCTACGTTGGGGATGTTGACACCTGAGCAGGCTCAACGCCTTAAGGATGCCGGACTCACCGCGTATAATCACAATCTGGATACCAGTGAGGATTTCTACTCGAGTATCATCACCACCCGCACTTATGAAGATCGCTTAAATACGATATCTCACGTGCAAAAAGCGAATATTTCGGTTTGCTCCGGTGGGATTATTGGTCTGGGCGAAAGTAATGAGGATCGAATTAAGATGTTGCATACGTTGGCCACTTTGGAGGAACACCCGGAGTCGGTGCCGGTTAATGCTTTGATTGCTGTTGCTGGCACTCCGATGGAGCACCAAAAGCGTGTTTCTGTTTGGGAAATGGCAAGAATGATCGCTACGGCTCGGATTCTGATGCCAAATGCCATGGTGAGGTTGTCCGCTGGTCGTGTGGAAATGCCGATTACAGAACAAGCAATTTGTTTCATGGCGGGTGCGAATTCAATTTTTGCCGGCGAGAAATTGTTGACCACTCCGAACAACGATGTGGATGAGGATCACAAGATGTTCGAGCTTCTCGGTCTCAAACCACGCGTGGCTCACAAAACCCGAAAAGTCCCGGCCGAAGTTTAATTACTTAATCTTCAGCTCCGTCAAAATCTTTGTCAGATCCTGATACACATCAGACAATTCGTCTTTGGTGATGCAATACGGTGGCATCAGGTACAAGACATTGCCCAGCGGACGAATTAATATCCCGTGTTCGAGGGCTTTTTTCTTGATGATGGGTCCGATCTCGCTCAGATAACCGGTTTTCGAGTCAGCATCCATCCGGACATCAACTGCCATGATGGTGCCACAAATGCGCTCGTGATGTGTGAGTCCTGTAGATACCAGATCTGATATCCCATCAATGTGCCAGGATTCCATCGTTTCAAAAGCCGCGCGGTTAGTTTCAGTGAGCGTTAAGGATGCCAATGCTGCAGCGCATCCCAATGGATTCGCAGTATAGGAATGTCCGTGCCAGAATGTTTTTTGTGCATCGGGCTCATCAAAAGCATCGAAGACATGCTTTTGAACCATGGTTACCGCCAACGGCAGAAATCCACC
>DLXM01000345.1 GCA_003448835.1 Bacteroidota bacterium
TTGCTGATGACGTAAAATGTTCTCATGGTGCAACGGTCGGGCAGTTAAATGATGAACAAGAATTCTATTTAAAAAGTCGTGGATTAAGCGATCTTGAATGTAGAGAAGTGTTAACCTACGGATTTGCGACCGAGGTTATTGAATCTTTACCGGTAGAATCAATTAAAGAAGACTTGCGCAAATCAGTGGAAACATTTACCAAACGCGGAATCCTTAATACTGTCGCCTGATTTTAGCCAGATGAATTTAAACCAGGATATACTACCCAACCGGGAAATCAGTTTTGATCCGATTTTATATCGGAAGGACTTCCCAATTTTAAATCGGGAAGTTAATGGTACAAAACTAGTGTATCTGGACAATGCTGCATCCATGCAAATGCCGCAAGTGGTAATTGACTCATTTGTTGATTATCAAAGTCGATTTCATGCGAATGTACATCGCGGCGTTCATACCCTGAGTCAGGAAGCAACCGATAAATATGAAGCCGTTAGAAGTAAAATCAGAGATTTAATTCACGCTAAGTCTGAGAATGAAATTATTTATACCTACGGCACAACTGATGCACTAAATATGGTTGCATCGACCTACGGTAGGCAAAACATTTCAACTGGCGATGAGATTCTGATCTCTGAGATGGAACACCACGCAAATATTGTCCCGTGGTATATGTTGGCAAAAGAAGTAGGTGCCATAATAAAAGTGATCCCAATTACGGACTCCGGTGAGATAAATATGGATGCTTATACATCGATGTTATCAAATCGGACAAAAATTGTGGCAGTTACCCATGTTTCAAATGCATTGGGGACAATTAATCCAGTGAAAACCATTGCCGAATTAGCTCATCAAGCCGGTGCAATCATTGTAGTTGACGGAGCACAAGCAGTTCCACATGCAAAAGTCGATGTTCAAGACCTGAATTGTGATTTTTATGCATTCTCAGCACATAAAATGTGTGGCCCGACCGGACTTGGCGTTTTATATGGAAAATTTGACATTCTTAATTCCATGCCCCCATATCGTGGTGGTGGAGACATGATTAAGAGTGTAACATTTGAGCATATTATATTTAACGATGTTCCATTTAAGTTCGAAGCTGGAACACCTCCAATTTCACAAGTAATTATGTTTGGTGAGTCCATCGATTATGTGAACAATATTGGAATTGATCGAATCAGCGAGTATGAATCAGAGTTATTATCCTACGCTACAAAACGCGCTAATGAAATTGAAGGTTTGACAATAATAGGTACTGCTGTACAAAAAGCATCCGTTCTGAGTTTTACGCTTAAGGGCATACATCCGCACGACATCGGCACTATTCTGGATCAATCTGGTGTTGCTGTCAGAACCGGACATCATTGTGCACAACCCGTAATGGATCGATTTAATGTCCCGGCGACAACTCGCGCTTCATTCGCATTTTACAATACTTTCGAGGAAGTAGATGAGCTAATTTCTGCAATTCACCAGGTTAAAGAGGTATTTGGATGAATGATAGAATGAAACAATTATATCAGGAATTAATCCTGGATCATAATAAAAATCCAAGAAATTTCAGGACCATTGACCCTGCAGATCGAGAAGCATTAGGGCATAATCCGCTTTGTGGTGATAAACTCAAATTGTATCTGAAAATCAATGATCAAAATGTAATCGAAGATGTAGCCTTTATTGGGGATGGATGTGCAATTTCAAAAGCATCTGCTTCAATGATGACAACTGTCGTTAAAGGGAAAACAGTAGAAGAAGCTGAAGAGTTATTTACACAGTTTCATGAAATGAGTATGGGAACACTGAATGTAGATACTCAGGAAAATAAGCTTGGTAAATTAACCATTTTTTCCGGAGTTCGTGATCTTCCCGCTCGTGTAAAATGTGCAACATTACCCTGGCACACACTTCACTCTGCATTACATAACAAAAAAGAAATTACAACAGAATAAAATCCAGTTACTAAAACAGGAGATATCATAATGCCAAAAATCGCAGAAATTGAAAGAACACCGAATCCACATGCAATGAGATTCGTTTTAAAAGACCCCATTTCGCAAGGAATCACAAGGTCTTACGAAAATGCTGAAATGGCTCAGAAAGACCCATTTGCAAAGCAATTATTTGAAATTGAACATGTCATTTCGGTCTATTATGTCGATAAATATGTCACCGTAACTCAGGATGGCCATGCCGATTGGAATGATTTATTACGAAAACTTGCTCCACCAATAAGAGAAGCCGGCGCAATCGGAATCCTCGAATCAGATTCGGATGAAGTCCATTCAACCAAAGATGTTCAGAATAGTGATGACCCGAGATTACAGCAAATTAATGCAATGCTGGATGAACAAGTTCGTCCTTATCTGTTGGCTGATGGTGGGGGACTCCAAATCCTGGGACTCAATGACAACGTCCTGAAAGTGCATTATCAAGGTGCATGTGGAACATGTCCGACCGCTACAACAGGTACTCTTTATGCCATTGAAAGCATGGTTCGGAGAATCGACCCTGAAATCGTAGTAGAATCAGTTTAATATGATCACAATAAGTCAGAATGCTTTAGCACGTATCACACAGATACGTGCGGATTCTAAAGTACCGAATTCAACACCCTTACGAATCGGTGTAGTTGGTGGAGGTTGTTCCGGATTGACATATCAGCTGGATTTTGACAAAAATTACGATCCGAATACGCAGAATAACGATAAAAAATTTGAGGTTGATGGTGTTCAACTCATCGTTGATATGAGAAGTTTTTTATACCTGGCCGGCACACAACTTGATTATAGTGATGGATTACAGGGTAAAGGTTTTCATTTCAATAATCCGAATGCCTCCCGAACATGCTCATGTGGCGAATCTTTTTCAGTCTAAAAAATGGATAATTCCGATACAATAGTTAATAAAGTGGCAAACTCGAACTTGATTACGATCGATTTAGAGAAGCTACTGGGTGATATCGATATCATAGGGTTTGATATTAAAGACTTTTTGTTCATGGAATTGATGTTGAAAGAAGCAGATTTTCGCGAAAGTTTGACAGCAATTGACTGGAATCTGTATCGAAATAAAAATATAGCTGTATACTGTTCAACAGATGCTATCTTAGCCCCATGGGCATTTGCATTGGTAATAGCGAACGCTAAACCATTTGCTCGATCCATTTATCAGGCAACACCACAAGAAGCATTAACACTAGTCATTCGACAGAAGCTGGCTGATCACGATTGGAATCAATATACAGGGAGACGCATCATCTTAAAAGGATGTAGTGACAAAGCAATTCCATCTAATGCCTACTCAATTGCAACCGAGTACTTGTTAGATGTTGCCGATCGAATTATGTATGGGGAAGCATGTTCCTTTGTTCCAATTTGGCGTAAATAATAAGTCTTACCACTATGGCCATACAAGATCGCAAACGAGATCATATAAATTTGACGATTAATGGCGATGCTGAATACAATCACACAACCGGATTTGAACAATTCAGGCTTAAACATTGTGCACTTCCCGAGTTAAATCTATCTGATATAGATACTTCAGTTGAAGTGTTTGGTCGTACGTTCAGCATTCCACTTTTTATTTCTTCCATGACTGGTGGTTCTTCAGAAATGGGCCAGGTTAATCGAATCATAGCAGAAGTATGTGAAGAGTATAAGCTTCCCATGGGTGTAGGTAGTCAACGCATCATGTTGGAAGATGCCAGTTCAATTCCAAGCTTTTCAGTAGTTCGGGAAGTCGCACCCTCTGCTTTTATAGCAGCTAATATCGGAGGTGTACAAATACGAAACGTCATATCAGACAGTAAATTACGATTACTCTGTGATAGTATTCAAGCTGACGCGATAATAGTCCATTTAAATGTGCTTCAGGAATTGATGCAGCCAGAAGGTGACAGACAATTTGCAGGAGTTTTAAATGGAATTCACTATTTGGTTAATCACGCTGATTGCCCAATGATAGTTAAGGAAACAGGAGCAGGGATTGGTGGTCCAGATGCCCGAAAACTGTATGATGCTGGTGTTCGTTACATAGATGTTGCAGGATCGGGAGGCACCAGTTGGGCAAAAGTTGAAAATTTAAGGCATCAAGATGATAAAGCACATTCGATATTTAACGAATGGGGGACACCTACCGTACAATGTATAAACGAGATAAGAGAATTGGGGCTCAAAGATTTAGTTGTGATCTCTTCAGGGGGAATCAGATCATCGCTTGATATTCTAAAATCGATAGCAATGGGAGCCAATATATGTGCGACAGCTCAACCCATCATTAAAGTAATTCATGAAAATGGAAAAAAAGGTTTGATCAAATTAATAGAACAATGGACGCATGAAATCCGAATGGGTCTTTTACTCACGGGAGTTCAATCCATAGATGCATTAAATTCTAATCATTTATACAAACTATAGGGATTATTTGATGTTCAAGACCTACATATTGTGTATATTTTGAGCTATCCCAGATTTTTAAAATACTTTCTGTTTTGTCTGAAAACACATTTTCTACCGACAATTTACTAGCCTGTCTTGCTTTGCCGGACGAACCAGCTACCTTATACGATCCAATTAGGTATACCTTAGCTATGGGAGGGAAGCGTGTGCGTCCTATGTTAGTGAATGCAGCATGTGGATTATGTGGTGGAAATGTATCATTATCGAAATATGCAGCTGCAGGGATTGAAGCTCTGCATAATTTTACTTTAATCCATGATGATATCATGGACAATGCACAAACCCGTCGCGGATTTCAGACAGTGCATGAAAAATGGGATGTCTCAACAGCTATACTTTCAGGTGATTCACTCTTTGCTTTTGCATTTGGAACGTTATCGTTTTATGCTCATTCACCTGATTTTTCTAAGAATCAAGTCGCTTGTTTGTATGATGAATTTTTAAAAGCGACCAAGATTGTCTGCGAAGGACAAGCCAGAGATATTGAATTCGAATCGAGTCCGGATGTAACCATTGAAGATTATACATTCATGGTGACACAAAAAACTGCAGCATTGCTGCAAAGTGCCATGAAAATTGGGGCGATTATTGCAGATGCTGATGACGCTACTATTGATATGGCTGGCCAAATTGGGCTTAATGCAGGGATTGCCTTTCAAATTCAGGATGATCTGCTTGATGCAGTTGGTAATCCTGATAAATTTGGCAAAAAATCTGGCGGAGATATAATTGAGGGTAAAAAAACTTATTTATCCATATTAGCAAAGACATTTGCCGATGACAGCCAAAAGGAATTTCTAAATTTAATACCTGGTAGTAAAGCGATAACTGACGAACAAGTTCAACAGGTCGTAGAAATCTACAACAATACCGGTGTTATTGATTTGACAAAAAAAGAAATAAACCGACTTTATGCAAAATCTATGGATCAGTTGAGTATATTTGCAGATTCTGTATATCGAGATGAAATAAAATCACTATTAAATCAGTTAACTGTTAGAGAAAACTGAAAACGACTAAATATTCTATGTCTAATTTAATCAAACGCTTCATTCCACTTTTATTGGTAGTAGTTCCATTTGTAATTGCTTCTTGTACTTCTAAATCTCAAATAAGACCAGGTGATTCTCTCGAAGTTGCCTATGAAAAAGCATTAAGACTTTACGAACGCGAACGATATACAGACGCTACCAGAGCTTTTGAAACAGTACTTTCAATTGGCCGTGGAACCGAAATCGCTGAAGAAAGTCAATTCTTATTAGCTGAGAGCTATTTTAAAAATAGAGACTATTTAGTAGCAGCCTCAGAATATCGACGCTTTTACACAAATTATCCTCGTTCTGAAAAAAGAATTGATGCCGAGTATAACGAAGCGATGTGTTACCATGAATTAAGTCCACGATACAAATTAGATCAGACCGACACTTTTCGTGCAATAGAATTGATGCAGTTATTTATTGGACGTTATCCTGGTACCGATCGGGCAACTGATGCCGCAAATATGATCGATTCGATGCGTGATAAATTAGCACAAAAAGAATATTCAGCAGCTGAGCTTTACATGCGAATTCGTTCATTTGAAGCTGCTGCGGTTTATTACAACCTCACCATTGATGCTTATCCTGAAACTACATGGGCTGAAAAAGCACTTGCTAAACAAATTTTTGCGTATATCAACTTTGCTGAATTCAGTGTCCCGTCTCGACAAGCCGAACGATATCAGCTAGCTCTTGATAGCTATCAAAAATATGTCCAGTTGTTTCCAAATGGAGAAAACAGATCATTGGTTGAAGAATACCGCGACATTGCCACAGACGGACTTAGAAATTCAACTCCGGAAATAACTTCAAATTAGATTTCACGTTTTGAACGTAAAAATTGGATTATTTGGTGGGACTTTTGATCCGATTCATAATGGTCACATTCAAATTTGTGAATCCTTTTTAAATTCGGGATTTATAGATGAACTTTGGATAATTCCGGCATCAATCCCGCCTCAGAAAGAAGATTCCGTAATCGCTACTTTCGAACAAAGGATTGCAATGCTGGAAATAGCATTTCAGTCCAATGAAAACGTAAAAATTCTGGATATTGAAGATAATTTACCCAAGCCGAATTATACAATTCAAACAGTCAGATATCTCAAGAAATTACATCCGCATCATGAATTTAAATTATGTATAGGTGCAGATAATTTAAAAAGCCTGAACACATGGTTTAATTATCAGGATCTTATCAATGAAATCGACCTACTTGTAGTATCCAGACCGGGAACAAGTATTGATACAAATGTGAAAGTCGATACAAGAAGTATTCATTTCGTCAATCACACAGAAACGGACATCTCATCTTCAGAAATCAGAGAATCAATACGTGAAAAGGGTAACACTGAAGACGTCCCTGATGCTGTCCTCAAATATATTCTGGATAACAAATTATACGTTTGAAGACATCCTTCGTGATTTAAAAAATTGTTTCAGCAGCTCTGAAGCATCAAGTTCTAAAACACCCTGGATGATTTCAACATGATGATTCAGACTTTTGTTTTGAGCGATATTTAATATACTGCCACAAGCACCGGCTTTATCATCAGTCGCCCCAAATACCAAACGATCAATTTTTGACCAAACCAGTGCGCCGGCACACATTGAACAAGGTTCTAACGTTACATAAAGAGTGCATCCGTTAAGATATTTGTTTTCAAGGGTAGCACAAGCTGCAGTAATTGCTATAATTTCAGCATGAGCAGTTGGATCTTTGAGTGATTCAACCTGATTGTATCCACGTCCTACAATTCGCCCCTGATGTACAACCACTGCTCCAATTGGTACTTCATTCATTTTTAGCGCTTTTTCAGCTTCAAAAATAGCTTGAATCATATATCGCTGATGTTCATCTAACGCCGGTGAATTTGAGTTCGACATCTTAACTGGATCTTGTAAAAATGAAAATTATATTCTGTATTTTTATCATAAATTCTAACCAAAACTTACTGATATGCATTCAACTGACAAAGCAAATATTGATTTTATCTCTACTTTTATTCGAAATATCCCGGATTTTCCTAAACCGGGTATCATGTTTAAAGATATAACTCCTTTGTTAGGAAATTCTGAAGCTTTAAAATTAACTTCTCATCTTTTGTGCAAACCGTTTTCAGGAGTAGAAGTAGATTGTATTATTGGTATGGAATCCAGGGGTTTCATTTTTGGTCCGCAAATGGCAGTTGAACTAAACGCAGGATTTGTCCCTGTGAGAAAACCCAATAAACTACCATTCGACAAAATCCATGCAGAATATGAATTGGAATACGGTACCGACAGAATCGAAATGCACGCCGATGCAATCTTGCCTGGACAACGAGTAGTCATTCATGATGATTTGATCGCTACAGGGGGCACTGCAGGCGCTACAACAGAGCTTGTCAGGAGACTAGGCGGTATAGTTATCGGATATTCTTTTATTATTGAATTGGATTTCTTAAAAGGAGCATCCAAATTAGAACAAAATGCTCCCGTAAATTCCCTGATCAAAGTATTTTAGTTTTAAGAGTCAAGGAATCAGCACACGCCGGCGTAAAAACCACTCAATCCCAAGTAGCAGGATTAGTACAAAGAACCAAATCGGACTACGAAACAGCTGAAATATTGTTGATTTGGTCTCAGATATAGGATCTTTTGCGGTCAAAAGTGAATTAATATCCTGAAGCTTATCATATTGAATGAAATTTCCTTGAGTAAATTCTGCCAATGACCGCAATAAAGCGTCATTTCGTAATGTATTAATGAATTCTGACTGAGTATTGCCAACGGTAAAACTACCCAATTGTGTGCCCAGGTTTTGCTGCGATTTTTCAGCAATTGCTTCGAATTTGTAGTTTCCTATGGGTAGAGAAGGGATTTCCAGTTGATAATTCCCTGAGTTAACATTTCTAAAAACATAGGTTCGATTCTCGACTTCAGTATCTGATTCAAGTCTTAACGTTATCGTCGCTTCGTTTTCAGGTAAACCAAGTTCATTTACTATTCTGGCGTTTACTAATATCTCATTATTGGCACTAAATTCATTTTCAGACAACGTGACTTCAAAATTTTCATCAAAATTGGAAGTGGATGTCCATGTTATAAGATTACTGAATAACGTTTGAAAACTAATCTGATCAGATTGATTTGAGGTCAATAATAAATTATTTATTCCTGAAAACAAGACAAACGAGTGCCTTTGGGATCCCATTGAAGTCAATCCTATTGCCGGATAATTCTGTTGAGTAATTCTGTCCGTAGCATTAAGGAGTACAATTAAGCGTTCGCTTACATTCGACAGACTCAGATTTGTTCGTAGAAGCGGAGTTCGAGACCAGTTTATTTGAGGAATGTCAGTTACAACATGCCCGCTGGATGATGTGGATGGATTTAATTGCAGATTGACTCTATTTGGACCCTCAGATGCTGTAAATATACTCAAGCCTCCATAGACCGAGTTTAAAGGCCTGGAACCTGTGCCTGGAGTATTAATAAAAAGTGTATTGGTGCTGGATATCGATTCTTCAATGAACTCAACGACTGATCCCGGGAGTGATTCGTTAAGTCCATGAATTATAACCAGATCTAATGTATCTCTTCGAGTAGGCAAAGGTCCCTCAACAAATTGATTTCCTCGAATCCAGGTTCGAGTCAACATATCAAATGACTCAGAACTTTGAATTAAATTTCTAATACCTCCAACATCCGGATGTAATTCAGTAGAAATGTACAAGATTTTAATTTGGTCGTCTTTGGCAGTAATTTCAAAAGATCGCGTATTGTTCAATGTAGTCCATTCACCACCAACTGAATCTACTTCGATCGAATAATTATAAATTCCGGGGGAATCGTATTCAATTTGAAAATCGACCTGTTGAATTGAATTAGGTTGATTTAAGTTAATGGATTTTGATTCCAGGAGTGTATCATCTTGAAATAATTTGACTAAAGTTGTTGCCTGAGTTATATCAACATTTCTAATGGATGCACTTATGGTGTTAGGTGTATTTATTAAAGTTGTACGAGGAAAGTCAACTTCTTGTAAAATAACATCCTTTTTGAGTGTAGAATCACCCACAGCTATAGTATGAATTGGTGTTCGATTATCCTGTGCTGAAAACAGTGGATCACGACCTCGTGTACTGATGCCATCAGTTATCAAAATAATCTCATCAGAACTGTAATCAGTTAAAACTGTCCTGATTGCATCATATATATCTGTTTGGGCGCCTTGCAATTGAAAAGACTCAATATTAGCTGAATCTTCAATGGATGAATTAAAAAATACAATCTGATGTGTGTATAGTTCAGTATCAATCTGTGAAATATTAGCTAAAACTGATGTATAAGATTCTAAACCATTCCAAGATGGACTATTTGCACCCAGACTTGCTGAATTATCAATAAGAATAGTGACTATGGGTTTATTAAGTACAATCTGAGTTCGTTCAAAAACCGGATTTGCTAATAACAAAATCAGAATACCAAAAGCTAGTATTCTTAGCGACATCAAACCCAGTTTGTTTCGAAACGAAACTGTACTGTAAAATGAGTAGGCATAAAAAGTCAATATAAAGGCAAGGACTACAACTAAAACCAGTACAAATACATTGATTGAGTTACTAAAACCGATGAAATCAATGTTATTCAAAATCAAGATCGTGAGTTTTAATGAGCAGTGACTAAAAGCTTATTGATAAGATCGTCGGTAGTAATTCCCTCAGCTTCAGAGGCGTAGTTATGCACTATTCTGTGACGTAAAACCGGAATTGCCAGTGATTGAATATCTTCATCACTAACATTATATCGTCCTTGTGACAAGGCTCTGGTTTTTGCTGCCAGGATAATATTTTGCGATGCTCTTGGACCGGCACCCCAACTCATATATTCCTTTACAAAGGAGGGAGCCAGATCTGATTTCGGGCGGGACATCGTAACAAGCTTTACTGCATAATTCAAAACAGATTCTGGAACAGCAACTTCTCTGGTCAATTCCTGATATTCAATGATATGTTTTTTATCCAATACTTCGTTGATTTGAACTGAGGTATTCGAGGTAGTTCGTTTTACAATCTGCATTTCTTCGGAAAAGGAGGGATAATCCAAGCGTAAACTAAACATAAAACGGTCTAATTGAGCTTCAGGGAGGGGATATGTACCCTCTTGTTCAATCGGATTCCGAGTAGCTAATACAAAAAATGGTTGGTCTAATTCGTAGGT
>DLXM01000110.1:0-1075 GCA_003448835.1 Bacteroidota bacterium
TGTAAATCACTTAAAGGCAAGGGTGTAAACTCGGGATTAAGATTGATTTATGCTTATTTCCCAGATGATAATAAAATTATATTCATTGAGTTATTTCATAAGAATACCAAAGAAAATGAAGACCGAAAAAGGATTTCAGATAATTTTAAATAAAATGAGCTAAATCAACGAATTCATATAAACAGCATTGTCTCGTGCACTTTCTAAAGGCGACGTACCGGCGTACTTTTCTTGCTCAACAATCAAGTGTTTCATCCCATGTTGTTTAGCAACTTNNAATGATTTCAGGATAATTGATGGACCCGGTTCCCAATGTACAACTGGAATCACCATTCCCCGGCTCAGTCCCGATTTCCATGTCTTTAATATGTGAGAGTGTGTATCGGCCGGAGTATTTTTCTAACTCATGCTTCGGGTCTAGTCCGGCTACTACAAGCCAAAATATATCTAATTCGAACTCAACCAGATTTGGGTCAGTTGACTGCATAAGCACATCTTGCGGATATTGTTCTTCTACTTTTTCGAAAGTATATGCGTGATTATGGTACGCAAATTTGATCCCGGCAGCATTACAGACCTCACCACAACGATTAAATTGATCTGCGAATACTTTATAAGCTTCAATTGATTCTTGTGGACCAATCCACGGACAAATCAGATATTTCATTCCAATGGATGCTGCATCAGCTACTTTCTGCTCAAAATTCTCGTTGATATCGCAATGACTGGCTACTATTTTTATGCCGAGTTCATCCATATAGGTTTTGAAATCTGCCGGGCTCATACCCCAGAACATTCCGGCAGGACCATCATAACTTTCGATCTGTTTGTAGCCAAAATCAGCCACTTGTTTCAATACTCCGCGTGGATCAGACGGGATGACATCCCGGAGTGAGTATAATTGGAGTCCAAAGGGATTTGATGCCGCTACGACCTGTTCAGATCTTGCACACGATGATAACCCCGGAATAGCGCTAAATGCCATAAGCCCCCCCGTGATTCCGGTTGATAGTTTGATAAAATTACGTCGGTTCATATTGGGAAAGATTTAGTGAAAAAGTGAAAAAGTGAAAAA
>DLXM01000110.1:1205-10823 GCA_003448835.1 Bacteroidota bacterium
CGGACATCGTGAAGGCAGAGCCGAGCGAAAAGGGGAAGGGGTACATTATCCTAGGGCCCATGCCGGATCTCCTTTTTTGTAGTCCATGTTGCCATCATATCTCCCAGGTATGGGGACATGTCTCAAAACTTTGGTTTGTCCGACCTCGGAGGTGAAAAATCCGAATAGCACCAATTGTTTGTACATCGTAAAATAATGTCTTGGAGCACCATCCGGACGCTGATACGCTTTGGCTTCCGCATCGAGCTCAACTAACATTTCAGTTCGTTGTTCAGCCGAAATCTCCCGGAATTTCTTACTGTATTTTTGAGTACTTACAACCTCGATTTGCTTTAGTCCATCATGAAATGTCTTCGAATCTGCCTCAAAGTAACAATTGTCTACGATTTTGGTCATAAATTCAGCCACATTCGCATCTTTAGCTCCCGGAGTTGTAGTTCTGGGCAGGATGGTTTCAGCGATTTCTGCCAATAAATCGACATCATTCCTAGAAAAATTCGGGCTTCGATAATCTCTGCGGTCCGGGGTACATGCCGAGAATAACAACTCGCCACCAATCAGCGCGCTACCTGTAGCCAGTGAAATCATTTTGAGCATATCTCTTCTGTTCATCGATATTCCTTTAGTTATAGATTTCCGGATTTCAATTCTTTAACAGCAAAATCTGCTGCTCGAGCTGTGATGGCCATGTATGTTAACGACGGATTCACACAAGATGCAGATGTCATACACGCCCCATCAGTCACAAATACATTTTTGCAATCCCACACCTGATTAAATCCATTTAGCACCGATGTTTTCGGATCACGTCCCATTCGTGCCGTTCCCATTTCATGGATTCCCATTCCAGGCGCGTATTCCGATTCCCAACCACCGACATCTTTTACCCCGGCATTTTCAAAGATTTCAACAGCATCCTGTTTCATGTCACGACGCATTTTAAGTTCATTTTCCCCAATTTCGACATCCATAGCAAGAACTGGTAACCCCCATTTATCCGTTTTGGATGGATCCATGAAGATGCGATTTTTGTGATACGGCAACATTTCTCCGAACGCAGTCATACCGATGGTCCAGCCACCCGGTTGACTCAATGCATCTTTGAAAGCTCCACCAATATTCAGTTCAGCCACTTGTCGACCCCATCCTTCCCGACTTGCGCTCCCTTGATATCCAAAACCACGGACATAGTCGCGTTTATCGCCGTTTACATTTCTAAATCGAGGTACATAAAATCCGGTTGGGCGACGACCGAAGTAATATTTATCATCATAACCTTCTATTCGTCCACCTCCACCAACACGAAAATGGTGATCCATCACATTATGCCCCAGTTCACCGCTACTGCTTCCCAGTCCATCAGGCCAGATATCCTTCGCCGAATTCATCATAATCCAGGTCGAATTAAATGAGGATGCATTCAGGAAGACAATTTTTGACTTGTAAACATACGTCTGGTTGTTTTCGGCATCCAGAACCTCTACACCGGTTGCTTTTCGAGTATCCTTATCGTACAAAACCTGGGTTACTATCGACCACGGACGAACTGTCAGATTTCCGGTTGCCATTGCAGCGGGCATGGTCGAAGATTGTGTGCTGAAATAAGCCCCGTATGAACAACCTCTCCAACAACGATTTCTATACTGACAATTGACCCGGTTTTGTTCTGGTTTAGGTTCTGTAATATTGGCACAACGACCAATAATCAGGTGACGCGACCCTCCGTAATGTTGTTTTATTCGCGCAGCTACATCTTTTTCAACTACATTCAATTCAACCGGAGGTAGAAAATTTCCATCGGGTAGCACATCCAACCCTTCTTTGGATCCACTGATTCCTGCAAATCCTTCAACATAATCGTACCAGGGAGCAATATCTTCGTACCGAATCGGCCAATCAACAGCGATGCCTTCTTTGAGGTTCGCTTCAAAATCCATTTTGTTCAAACGATAACTTTGACGTCCCCAGAGCAATGAGCGTCCACCAACATGATAGCCACGATACCAGTCAAAACGTTTGATTTCAGTGTAGGGTGATTCCTTGTCGTTCACCCACATCCCAAAAGTCTCTTCATTCAACGGATAATCGCGTTGCAGGACAGGATGATCGGCTAACATTTCACGTGTACGCTGATTTCGATGCGGGAATTCCCATAGTTCTTTGTGCTCATTTACATAGTCTTTAGCATGGACAATATCACGTCCACGCTCCAAAAGTAGCACTTTTAGTCCCTTTTCAGTGAGTTCTTTAGCAGCCCAGCCCCCACTGATACCGGATCCTACTACAATTGCGTCAAATTCGTTGTTCATGAATGCTAATTCTGAGTTTAGATTATAAAATTATTAAACATCACAGATTTCAATGGCCTTGCGCAAGGATGCAATTTTATCCTCGTTTGATTCCCGAACGGACATGAATTCCTGCGCTACATATCCCTGATATCCTGTTGCATGAATCGCTCGCATGATTGCCGGATAGTACAATTCCTGAGTTTCATCGATTTCGTTTCTACCTGGGACACCGGCTGTATGGTAATGCCCAAACCATTGATGATGATCTGTTATCGTTCGAATGATGTCGCCTTCGCTGATCTGCATGTGGTAAATATCATACAACAGTTTAAAATTCGGGGAATCCAATCGTTTACAAAGTTCAATTCCCCAGGGTGAGTTGTCGCACATGTAATCGGGATGATTGATTTTGCTATTAAATAGCTCCATTTGTATGGTAACACCGAGTTTTTCAGCTTGCGGAAGGATCTTTTTAAGTCCATTGACGCAGTTTATCAGACCTGTTTCGTCATCCATGCCATTTCGATTTCCACTAAAACAGATGAGATTTTTATATCCAGCCTGAGCGACATAGTTAATATGATCGGTGTAATTTTGAATTAACTGAGGATGAAAATCAGTATGATTCCAACCTCGTTCAAGTCCGATTTCGGCTCCATTACACATGGATGAATCGATGCCGTTTTCTTTCAGAATTTCCCAGTCTGCCGGACCCACAAGATCGATCGCAGAAAACCCGATTTCTTTGACCGTAGTGCAAAGCTCTTGCAATGACAAAAATCCATATGTCCAGCGACAAACCGAATGATTTATGTTTCCCTTGAGTGGACTTTTCCTGTTTGAATTGCTCTTAAAGGCATCGTTTTTGGGTTGATTTTTCGCTGTTGAAATATCAGGTAACCAGGCAGAAACTCCAGCTAAAACGGACCCGGCTGCGGTCTTTTTGATCATTTCACGGCGATTCATCATTACAGGGTTAGATTATTTATGTGAAAATTAGAGTATTGTGGAAGTGGGTTTGAAGTAATTTTGGGTATAATAGTAAGTCTGATTGCCCGGTTTTGTGAATGCAATCCGATTAATGGTTCTTTTTGATTGTATTCATCAAAGATTTACTCTTTAGCCACAATTTTTTCATCGTTTTTAAAGGTCAGCGTAAATAGAAGTAGCACAGCTGCAGCTATGACAGCAGGCATGACCCAAAATGAGAATGCACCATCCAACCACCCGGCTTTTGTGGAACCATCCAAAGCAATGCTATCTCCCCACCAACCGAGAACGTAGTTTCCAATTAACATTCCGGCACCGTACGTCAACAAGGCAAATAATCCCTGAGCACTCGCACGAATCGGTTTAGGTGCTTTTCGGTCTACATAAAGCGACCCGGTTACGAAGAAAAAGTCATAACAAACACCATGAAGCGCGACCCCAAAAATCAACATTGCTGCAGATTCCGGGAAGGTTGCAAACACCAGGTAACGAAGCGCCCAGGCAGCCATACCGACAACCAACATCCATTTAACTCCAAGTCGAATCAGAAAAAACGGGACCAATAACATAAAAAACACTTCACTTATTTGTCCGATAGCCATGAACGATGCCGATTGATCACCAAATGCCATCGCCGAGATGAAATCATTGGTACGGGCGTAATAAAATGCCAATGGAATGCTGATCAGGAAGCTGGCGAGCGCAAAAATTCCGAAGTTCTTTTCACCCATTAATTTGATTGCGTCGAGTCCGAGTGCTTTACCCAAATTGAATTTTTCACCTTTGGCTTGTGGTGGAGCAGCTGGTAATGTTAAACTGTAAAGTCCATAAATGACAGACACAATTGCACCCATTTTTAATGGAATATTGGTGATCTGAGCATTTTCTGCCCCGGTAAGCGCTTCCAGAAATGGGATGTTAAAAAATCCGAGGGCGGTTTGAGCCACTACAAATCCGGCAACAATCCAGCCAATTGTTCCCCAGACACGAATTGCGGGGAATTCTTTGTCAGCATCGGTGATGTTTGCAAAGGTAATGGCATTCACCAAGGCAAGTGTTGGCATATACAACATGAAATAGGCAAACATGACCCAAATGAATGTACTTGGATCAGTTATTGTTGCTGCATACCATAGGAGACCGGCGCCGAGAAGGTGACAAAAAGCATTCACGCGCTCAGCGTTGAAGTAACGGTCGGCGAGGAGTCCGACAAATAGGGGAGCCAATAATGCAGCCCAGTTATGGGTAGCATAGGATGCACCAATGATTGAATTCAAGCCTTCTTGTCCCTGAAAAACCTGTAGCAAATAACTGCCCATGGTGACAAAAAATCCACCCCAGATGAAAAATTGCAAAAACATCATGAGGCTCAGGCGAATGACGACAGCGCGTTGTGTACTCATATTAATACTGGCTAAGCGTTAAATTTTCGTTTCAGATTGTGATTAATTCTGAAACCTTACAAGATTCTATTGATTCGAAACTAAAACATTTGAAAGATTGAAGTATAACCCGAACATTTTAATAATCAATTTTTTTATTCAATCGCAGATTTTGGATTTTCAAACTAATTATGAGATAATTAGAGATGATTTGAATGAATAAAGAATTATTTACCCGGTTCGAAATAATCAATTCAATACACTAATTTAATTGATTATTTGGAAACGAGAAAATCGGGTAATTTGATTACCGACAAATTAACTTCGACCTATGAAAATTAGATATAGCATGATTGGTGGTGGACCGGGATCTTTTATCGGTGCTGTGCATCGCAGAGCTGCCTGGTTGGATGGAGGATTTGAGTTAGTTGGCGGAGCATTTAGTAGTAACTCCTCTCAATCTAAATCTACCGGGGAGGAGCTTGGATTGAGTGCGGAGCGGGTGCATGGTAGTTTTGAGGCGATGCTGGAGGCAGAAGTCAGGCTATCGGGCGAGGAGCGGATTCAGGCAGTGTCGATTGTGACCCCGAATCATGTGCATGCAGCACCGGCAATTCGTGCGTTGGAAATGGGATTTCATGTGATTATTGATAAGCCGTTGGCGCTTTCACTGGATGAAGCTCGTGAGATTGAAAAGTTGGTGAAAAAGACGGGTCGGGTTTTGGCGTTAACTCACACCTATGCCGGTTATCCAATGGTGAAGGAGGCTCGTCATCTGGTAAAAAGTGGCAAGTTGGGAAAAATTCGTAAGATTTTTGTTGAGTATCCCCAGGGTTGGTTGTCCACGTTTTTGGAAAGTGAGGGTAATCGTCAGGCCGGATGGCGGACGGATCCAGCGCGGTCGGGGGCAGGTGGTTCGGTTGGGGATATCGGGACTCATGCGGCGCATTTGGCTGAATATGTGAGTGGACTTCGAATTACAGAGATTTGCGCGGAGTTGAATACTGTTGTCAACGGACGGCAATTGGATGACGATGCGGCGGCATTATTACATTTTGAGGAGGGTGCGTCTGGTGTTCTGATTGCTACACAGGTAGCAGCCGGTGAAGAAAATGCTGTTAAAATCCGCGTCTATGGTGAGCTCGGTGGACTTGAGTGGATTCATTCGAATCCAAATTCACTTTTATTTAAACCACTCGATGGTCCTGCACAAATTTATCGTGCCGGAACCGGATATTTACATGAGTCAACATCCGCAAATACCCGACTGCCCGCAGGACATCCTGAGGGATATATTGAAGCTTTTGCTAATATTTATACCGGATTTTCAAGGGCAATCCAGGATTATGAAAAAGGAAATTATCAGGGACCCGAATCCTACGATTTTCCTTCACTCGAAGAGGGGATTCGCGGCATGGCATTCATTGAGACCATGATCGCTTCCTCAAAATCTGACAAAAAGTGGACTAAATTCAGCATATGATGAAAACTATTAAAGGACCGGCCATTTTTTTAGCTCAATTTGCGGGGGATGAAGCTCCGTATAATTCGATAGAATCTATATGTGAATGGGTTTCATCGCTGGGGTATCTGGGAATTCAGATTCCGACCTGGGATTCGCGTTTAATCGACCTCGAGAAAGTTGCTTCGAGTAAAACGTACGCCGATGAGTACAAAGGAAAGATTGCGGAATGTGGGCTTGTAATCTCGGAGCTATCGACGCATTTACAGGGCCAACTAATTGCGGTGAATCCGGCTTATGATGCCATGTTTGATGGATTTGCGCCCACGAATGTACGTGGTAACAGCAAAGCCCGGACTGAATGGGCTACGAATCAGCTGAAATTAGCAGCAAAAGCGAGCGAAAATCTGGGATTATCGGCGCATGCATCGTTCTCAGGGGCATTAATGTGGCATACGGTGTATCCGTGGCCCCAACGTCCCGGTGGACTTGTAGAGCTTGGTTTTAAAGAATTAGCTGCCCGATGGGTGCCAATTTTGGATGTTTTTGATGCTTCAGGCGTGGATGTTTGCTTTGAGCTGCATCCGGGTGAGGACTTGCATGATGGTATCACGTTCGAACGATTTTTAGAAGCAGCGGGAAATCATAAACGTGCGAATATATTGTATGATCCAAGCCACTTTTTGCTTCAACAACTCGATTATTTGCAGTTTATTGATATTTACCACGAGCGGATCCGAATGTTTCATGTGAAGGATGCTGAGTTTAATCCAACCGGGCGAAGTGGCGTTTATGGAGGATATCAGGGATGGGTTGATCGTCCCGGTCGATTCAGATCCCTGGGAGATGGGCAAGTAGATTTTGTGGGTATTTTTAGTAAACTTACCCAATATGGATACGATGGTTGGGCTGTTCTGGAATGGGAATGTTGCATTAAACATCCGGAACAAGGTGCAGCTGAAGGAGCTCCTTTCATCGAAGATCATATCATTCGAGTGACTGAAAAAGCTTTTGACGATTTTGCCGGGCAAAAACCCGATGATAACTTAAACCGAAAAATTCTGGGACTTTAATATGAAACCGATTTCACTGCTTTTGTTGATGCTATTGATGATTTCCGCATGTCAACCTGCACAAACACCACCCGAGGAACCCGCTATGGAGTCTGAATGGATAGCTTTATTCGACGGGACTTCCACCGACCATTGGAAAACATACAATAGTGATGAATTTCCGGCTCAGGGATGGCAAATTGAAGGCGATGAGTTGGTGTTCAGACCCGTACCGTCTGAAGATTGGACTTCAGGACTTGATATCATTACGCGTGAACAGTTTCAGGATTTTGAGCTTGAAATGGAGTGGAATGTCGCAGAAGGCGGAAACAGCGGGATTTTTTACTTCGTAATTGAACAACCGGAAAAAGCGATTTATTGGTCCGGGTTAGAAATGCAGATTTTGGATAATGAAAATCATCCCGATGCTACTCAGGGTGTGGATGGAAATCGAAAAGCAACATCTTTGTATGATTTGATTCCTGCAGTTCCACAAAATGCTAAACCTTTTGGAGAATGGAATCATGTGAAAATAATTTCTAATGGTCCCAAAGTTGAGCATTGGATGAATGGAGAGAAAGTACTTGAATTTGAAAGATTTACCGCCGAATGGGATTCAATGTTAGCTAATAGTAAATTTGTTGATCATCCAGAGTTTGGAGCAGCTTCTCAAGGCCATATAGGACTCCAGGATCACGGAGATGTGGTACGCTTCAGGAATATTCGAATCAGAAAACTTTAAAAGCGGACGGAATTTTTATTTTTCTGGTTCGTTATAGTCTATGTATTTCGACTTAACCGATGAGTATATTAGATAAGGGCATCTAAAAACAGTTTTTATCTTCTACATAGCTCATTTTACCACGATTATACTTATGAAAACAAAATTCACTACAGTTTCCGGCGCTTTATTAACCTGTTTACTTCTGTTACTTACGGTTCTACCTGTCACTTTATTAGCTCAAGGTGGTCTTTCGGCTGGTGTTAAATTGGGCACAACCGGATTTGGTATTGAAGGAGCTTTCGGATTAACTGAAAATGTTAATGTCAGGGTTGGGTATTCAGCATATGATTTTGAAATGGATTACACCACTAAGGATTATGATCCGAATGTGAAGTTTAATTTAGATTCTGACAACGATGCAACTAATATTTTGATCGACTATTTACCATTTAAACGTGGTTTTCGATTAACTGGTGGATTTATTTATCAAGGTCCTCAATTTGAGGGAACCGGTTTCCCGATAGAAAGTTATACCGATCCTGAGACAGGGTTTACAATACCTCCCGACCAAATGGGTAGTATTACCATAAATCTGGAATACGAGAAAAAATTTAGTCCCTATCTGGGAATTGGATTCGGAAATTCGGTCGGTAATCAACGACTGACGTTTTCATTTGATGCCGGGGTAATTTTTACCGGAAAAGCGACATTTACATCAGAAGCGGTCGGTAGAATGGCAGACATTATCGATTACGATGAACAGCAACTCCGCGATGATGTAGAGGAAGTCACTGTCCTTCCACTTATCAGTTTCGGCCTGTCGTACAGAATATTCTAATTCTAAATTCCGGATGTAGTCAAAAATTACATCCGGATATTAATTTTAGTGCTTAGCATTCTTCGACTTAAGGTGAATATTTTCACTTTTGATTGGCTCATTCTTATCTTAAAACAGTCCTCACGCTGTCCAATGAACCATTATTTTTGGCTGGTGTTAAATTCAAAAGATTAGTCATCAACTCATAAACATGAATAGACTGAAATGGTTCAACAATTGTGTTTTGTTTGAGATTTGGACCGTAACCCAGAAAAAACGATCTCATATCCGGTTCACGATTATCATACCCATGTGCACCTCCGGAAATAATCCGAGTGTTCGCATTTTGTGATGTCGTAATGGTATATCCGATATCCGCAATTACCATGATTTCCGGTGTTCTTGGATGATTCGCAATCCGATAATGCGATGGAATATCACGTTTCATAAAAACTTTATAGTTCGATTCGCTGGATTTTAGCTTTTCATAGAGGGCATTTCGATTTGCGAAGTCCTTTGGTTCTATCATGGCAACCGGACTCCAATCTATAACATCTACGAGATCCAAATCGATGATTTTATCCAACAGTATTACTCTTTCATTTGAAACTTCAGTCATTCCATGGTCAGATGTAATTAGAATGTGAACATTTGGCCAAACTTCAATTCGTTTTAGCTCATCAATCAAATATCCAAGCGTGCGGTCAACTTCCTTAAGAGCTACTTTTACAGAATCGGATTCAGGACCATATCGATGTCCGTAAGAATCAACTTGGCTAAGATAAAAAGTGATCATAGTAGGCCTGGTTTCAAACGGATTTTGAAGCCAGTTGATTACTGTATCAACTCTGGCATCATGTGGCATGTCATGATCATATTGAAGCCAATGTGTTGCATAAG
>DLXM01000302.1 GCA_003448835.1 Bacteroidota bacterium
ATTTTGATATGTCCAACGATGGATGGTGGCATGTACCGGTCCCCTGCTAATCGACGCAACATGGTTTTAGCTACTGAATTGGGATTTCATCTGTTGGAACCGGATAGCGGTTATTTAGCGAGTGGACTTAACGACGATGGACGTTTACCTGATGTGCATGTTATTCTGGAAAAGGTCAGAAGTATATTTGCCGACAATGGAAAATTAGAGACAGAAATTAATCCTTACCAGGATCTTCTGAAAGGTAAAAAAGTCGTTGTTACAGCTGGACCAACGCGTGAATTTATAGATGCTGTGAGATTCATATCTAATCCGAGTTCCGGCAAAATGGGACTTGCGATGGCGATGGCGGCGCGGGATATGGGCGCTGAAGTAACGTTTATCCACGGGAAAATTCATCTATCTATCCATCCTGAACTTGAAGCTATTGAAATCGATTCTGCAGACGACTTGTTTAAAGCGGTTCAAAAAGAACACCCTAGCGCCGATGTCATCATTATGGCTGCAGCTGTTTCAGATTTTACTCCTCTTCAAAAAGTCCCACATAAGATTAAGAAGACAGAAGCTGATCATAATATTGAATTAGCACCAACAACTGATATCCTTAATTGGTTAGGTGAACATAGAAGAAATGGACAAACTATAATTGGTTTTGCCATGGAAACCGGAAATTTAGAGCAAGAAGTCCAACGAAAATTAGAGTCCAAGAAAAGTGACTGGATTATTGGTAATCAGTTGAATAAAGAAGGAAGTGGATTCGAAACTGATACCAATCACGTGCTTGCGATCGGAAAAGAAAAAAGATTTCTGGCGAGTGGCACCAAAGCCGACGTCGCCAGCGAGATCTTAACTCAAATATTCGGGTGAAAGTCTGATTTTTTTTACTCATGAGTATCACTTATCTGATACTCCACCATTTTGCTAAAACTAATCCACCAGCATCCCGTCAAGAACACTGATGAAACCATAAAATCCAACATCCCTAACAAAGGGTGTATGTTGTCTTTGAGGTCTATTTTTACCTACTCACTATATGTGTCGTGTCGCTCCGTTTCACTGGAGTCGATGTTGCCTATTTGAGATACTTTACTTTAAGAAAGTTCGGAATTAGATAACATTGGAGTTCCTCTTTTACAAAACTGAATCGAAAATCCCCATGGATCTCGTAACATCAGCAGATGAGTCCCGTCTTCAAATTTATCCTCGGAAACTAATGTAGCTCCAGCTTCTAACAAACGTTTTTTATCACTAGCAGGATCCTCACTAACAAATGCTAAATGCAACAATAATGGATGCATTTCACCATATCGTGGAACATTATCTGCCGGATTGTTATAAAATTCAATCATTACACGACCACTGTTATCGGCCATAAAGGTAGTAAACGGGTCTTCGTTGACTTGTTTAACCGTTTTTAACCCAAGATGTTCACTATACCATTTTGACATTGATATTGGATCTTTAACATTAAAAGCAAAGTGTTCAATTTTCATTATGTAATATTATTTTGCGTGTTCTTGTTAATTATTTTAAAGTTTATCTTGTTTTGTTGAATAATTAATGATGTAGGAAGTTGGTAAGCAGGCACAATCTGTTTGTAGTTCTGAGACATCAAGAGCTCTCTTATGAAATCTAAGTTCTGAAATTTGTCCCTTGAACCAATGAACTTGATTCAATCGAACACCAATTGACATTTCGCCATCAGTCATTGGATTAAAGTTCACGGTTCCCGATAATTCCTCAACACCATTGACAAAATGTTTCATTGTAGTGCCATCATACCATAAAGCCACCCAAAACCATTCGTCAGTAGGATGAACTATAGATCGATCTAATAGCGTTAACCTCTTCTATCATGGATGTGTGCACAATTTGTAGATAAAATGGTCTCTTCGGCACTTATAATCATTCTAGGAGCCATGGTTTTTGCCGTTGTTTGGCAAGTTTTTTCCAGATATGTATTAACCAACCCAAGTACATACACCGATGAATTAGCTCGTTTTCTGATGATTTGGCTGGGTCTGCTCGGAGCAGCATATGTTTCGGGTAAAAATTTGCACCTTGCAATTGATATCCTGCCAAATAAACTCAAAGGAAAATCAAAACTTAACCTGTTAGTTTTCATTGACATATTAATCTTATTCTTTGTGATTTCGGTCATGGTTGTTGGTGGCGGTAGACTCGTTTATATGACGTTTATACTTAATCAAACTTCTGCTTCATTACAAATTCCTTTAGCCTATGTATATACAATACTTCCACTAAGTGGACTCCTAATCGCATACTATAAAATTGAAAATATTTTACTTATGCTTCGAAATCCATCTTCAATTGTCCAGTCAGATATCCACCACATCAACGAGGGAGAATGATATGGAATTTCTTGAAGTACTCGTTTTAATCGTCAGTTTCATTGTGTTAATTCTAATTGGTGTACCGGTTGCCTGGGGAATTGGACTTTCAAGTTTATTGACCCTCTTGGTAAGTATCGACTCTTATGCAGCCGTTACAACGCTGGCTCAAAGAATGGCTACCGGTTTAGATAGTTTTACACTTTTAGCCATACCGTTTTTTATTCTGGCCGGACAACTATTAAACACAGGTGGAATTGCTCGCAGGCTAATCGATTTAGCAAAAAATCTAATGGGATCGCTCCCTGGTGGATTAGCACATGTAAATGTTGTGGCAGCGATGCTTTTTGGTGCGATTGCCGGGTCAGCTATCGCAGCTGCATCTGCAATCGGATCCATTTTAGGTCCACGTATGGAAAAAGAAGGATATCCAAAGGAATTTGGTGCAGCTGTAAACATCACTTCATCTACAGTCGGATTACTGATACCTCCATCTAACATACTGATCATCTATTCTCTTGCGAGTGGAGGGGTTTCAATTGCGGCACTGTTTCTGGCCGGTTATGTTCCTGGGATTTTAACCGGATTAGCACTAATGGTTGTGGCAGCAATTTGGGCAAAAAGAAGAAATTTACCCGTTGGCGAAAAAACCAAATTAAATGTACTTGCCAAAAGTTTTATTATCGCATTACCAGCTTTATTTCTTCTTTTCTTAATCATTGGTGGGATTGTAGCTGGTATTTTTACGGCAACTGAAGCGTCTGCTATTGCCGTTGTTTATACATTGATACTCGGATTCGTTTACAAAGAACTCACATTGCAAAATTTACCCGATGTTCTGTTGAATTCTGCAAAAACCACTGCTGTAGTGCTACTTTTGATAGCCACATCCATTGGAATGTCGTGGGTTATGTCATTTGAAAACATCCCACAAAATGTAACCGATTATCTCCTCACCCTTAGTGATAACAAATTTGTAATCCTATTAATCATCAATTTAATATTACTATTTGTCGGGATTTTCATGGATATGACACCCGCTGTGCTGATTTTTACTCCCATATTCCTCCCGGTTGTGGTAAGTTTAGGAATTGATCCTACTCATTTTGGTATCATGATGATATTGAATTTGTCTATCGGCCTGTGTACGCCGCCCGTGG
>DLXM01000133.1 GCA_003448835.1 Bacteroidota bacterium
TTCTAAGTGTTGTAAGGGGGACCTGACTTCCGGTAAAAATAACGGGTTTATTCATTCCGTTGAGGGCAAATGATAGCGCACTGGCTGTATACGCCATGGTGTCGGTTCCATGCAATACAACAAATCCATCGAATTCATCTTTAAATTTGTGTATCGTATCGGCCAGAATGGTCCAGTGTTTTGGTGTTAAACTGGAACTGTCCTCATAGAATAATTCAATAACCTCAATTTGGGCGATATTTGTGAGTTCAGGGACTTTACTTTGTAAATATCCACGGGCCTTATCCGGATCTGCGTCAACTTTCCCTGCAATCAATACATCGGTCTGCATCATGATAGTTCCACCGGTTTGCAGGATCAAAACATGTTTCATTAGATACGCTTGAAATTGGAGTAATGAGCTACATTCGATTAACAATGCAAGAATATGATGTGCAATTGGTATTAAATGTAAATCAATTGTTCAGTGTTTAACAAAATTACTTCACATATTACCAAAAAAATGTTACAATGTTTACAGCGACAGTTAATGCTACAAAATCTCATTCCGTAGGTAATTAACACATAGATGTATTCAAGAACGTTGAATTTTTTTTGTATTTGGTGATTTAACCTAAATAGGTACCGAAACGGTACCAGAAAGAGGATATATGAACTTGTATGAATCAAGCCGGATTCGGAATTTAGTATTACTTGGCCACTCTGGATCCGGGAAAACAACACTTGCAGAAACGATGCTTTTCGAGTCTGGTTCCATTAATCGGCGAGGAAATATTCAGGAAGGAACCACAGTATCTGATTTTCATGCAATTGAAAAAGAAAAGCAGAAATCAGTTTTCTCAAGCTTCATGACGTTAGATTGGAGAGGCCATAAAATAAATTTGATTGATAAACCGGGTACATTAGACTACTCAGGTGAGGTAATTGGTGCTTTAAAAGTGGCAGGGACATCGATATTTGTATTGGATGCGGAGCGGGGAGTTGAAGTAGGAACTGAAATATTATGGAAACAAGCTGCAAAGTATAATAGTATTCCATTATTTGTAGTCAATAAACTGGATCATCCTAAATCAAATTTTGATCGGGCAGTTCAAATGGCGCAAGAGCGTTTTGGCCGTGAGGTTATCCCTGTTCAATATCCGTTCTCTGAGGGTAACGGATTTCATGCAATCATAGATGTGTTAAAAATGACCATGTATGAATTCCCCGAGAATGGTGGAAAACCAGATAAATTACCTATTCCCGCCTCTCAACTGGGGAAAGCGGAAGTAATGCACAACGAACTTATCGAAATTATTGCCGAAAATGATGAATCGTTGATGGATATTTATTTTGATAAAGGAACATTAGATGAAGACGAATTAATTGAGGGTCTTCGCAATTGTATGCGGAATCGACAAATATTTCCTTTGTTCTGCGTTTCAGCTGAGAGAAATATGGGTTCAGGACGTGTAATGAGCTTTATTGACGCCGTGGCTCCATCCCCACTTGAAATTAGTGGTCCTCTTCTGGAATCGGGCGAGGAATTTAAACTTGATCCAGCCGGGAAGACCAGTATTTTCTTGTTTAAATCTCATGCTGAAGAGCATGTTGGTGATTTATTATTCTTTAAGGTTTATTCCGGGACTGTGAAATCAGGTATGGATTTAGTAAATGCAACAACCGGGAACGCGAACAGGTTATCAGGATTATTTTCTTCTCAGGGAAGTAAACGTCTTGAAGTTGCAGAACTTCGAACAGGTGATATTGGCGCGGTAGTTAAACTTAAAGATGCAGGTCCTGGCGATACACTTGCTGAAAAAGGATATAATATCAAATTTGAACCTATAAAATTCCCCGAACCAACGATACGAATGGCCGTTAAATCGTTGAAACAAGGTGATGAAGATAAAATTGGTCAGGCTTTATATCAATTACATAAAGAAGATCCAAGTTTGTATGTTGAACAAAGTCAGGAACTAAAGCAGGTCATTATTGGTGGACAGGGTGAAGAGCATCTGGCAGTCATTCAACATGCTTTATCCAATCGATTTAAACTTTCCATTGAGTTTGTTGATCCAAAGATTCCATATCGGGAAACGATCACTAAAGCGGTTAAAACTCAGTATAAACACAAGAAACAGTCTGGTGGAGCCGGACAGTATGGTGAAGTTTATTTATATGTTGAACCGTGGTACGAAGGGATGCCTCCTCCGCCCGATATAACAGTCAGAGATACCCAAAATTATGAACTTCCCTGGGGTGGAAAATTAGTTTATCAGAACTGTATCGTTGGTGGTGTAATTGATACCAGGTTTTTACCTGCAATTCTCAAAGGCGTGATGGAAAAAATGGAAAATGGACCCATGTCCGGTTGTCGATGCCGCGATATTCGTGTGTCAGTTTATGACGGGTCGATGCACTCTGTTGATTCAAATGAAGCAGCGTTTAAAACGGCCGGTCTCATGGCATTTAAAAATGGATTCCTCAATGCTGCTCCTCAGTTACTGGAACCTATTTATGATGTTGATGTTTTCGTCCCGGCAGAATTTATGGGTGATGTAATGAGCGATTTATCTACGCGACGTGGACAAATACAAGGAATGGCTTCTGAAGGATCACTTCAAGACATCAAAGCAAAAGTCCCGTTATCGGAAATGAATCGATATTACACCCATTTGAAATCGATAACGCAGGGGAGAGCGACTTATCAGATGAGTTTTTCTGGTTATGGACCTGTTCCTCGTGAAATTCAGGACAAAATAATGAAAGAAAACATTCAATCTGATGAAGAATGATTAGTGGGGGGGGGCAACTATTTAAGGTTGTTCCCCATTTTTTTGATTCGTAGCTGTAGGTAGGGACCTGATAAATGGCGGATTTACAGGTATAGGATCAAAACGAGGTTCAAAGGTAAAGTCCGGCCAAATGGGTCTTAATTCAGGATTCCATCGAAATCCTTCCAATCTGAAATCTGATAAATCTGGCGACTCGTTAATGGTTTCTCCGTCAATATTGGACAATGCAGTAACGTCGATTACCTCTCCATTTTCAAAATAGATGATTAATTCCGTACTACGAATGGATATGGCACCATCAGGATTCTCTTCATCATCGGTATAATTGAGAAATAACTCAGCATTTCCCAATGTATGGATTTGATCAACCTGATCACCATCAAAATTCACAATGATTGAATTACCCTTCATTTGATTAAACCTTAACGTAGTCGAATCCTCCTGAACGGAGAACGCATTTCCAATAGCATGCAATGATTTTAAACTATCATCAACGGTAAAAATATCAATGGAATCGCCGCTTAACTGGATATTTTCATACCAAACAATAGGGGCGGATCGTAAATTGAAAATACCGGTATTTTCGTCATAACGCAGAGTATCGGAGCGGGCAGAATTATTTTTTTGAATTGAAATAACATCACCAATAGCATCGATAGTATTGAGTGAATCCACTTTATTTACCTCTATATTTCTCGCAGACATCCATGTTGTATCACTAGCTTCCCCTGAAACCCGACGAAGTCGTGCATCACCTGATATGATTCTCTTACCTGTTGAATCGGCATAAACGTATTGTCCCTGGATATCAGTTTTGTTCTCTAAATCCTGAATCAACACGTTCCCGAATAATTCATACAAGTTCGCAATTCTCGAGGTAAACAAGCTATCGGCTTCAATATATTGCGTGCTATCTGATAGCTGAACATCACCAAAAAATGCAACACTATCGGTTTGATTGAAATATATCCCGGAATTTGCCCGCATGACTCCGGTACTGTCTTTTAGCCATATTGGATCATTGAATAAGGCAATTTCAGTAAAGAAACTATACAAAGCAGATGCACTGTAAATCAATGTGCTTTCGTTTTCGATTATAACCTGACCTCTCAAGCTTGTAATTTCATTGCTCACATCATATCGAATGTAATCTGAATGAATGGTTTCAGATTGAGTTACGATAGATATATTTCCGAAACCCTCAATTTCATTTTTGTCGACATAATGATATGCACTATCGGCCCTGATTTCAGCGTCTTTGGTGATGAGATGAACGTTTCCGGTTAAGCGTCGAACGAGGCCTTCATTGGTTTGGACTGCTTGCACCTGATCAGATTGAATAATGTTTACGATATTTTGAGCATGTGAAATCGTTGTAAACAACAGAAGTGCAGTCATCAAAATTGGGAAAATTTTCATAGTTCTGAATCTGTTGCAGTTGAATCCTTTTTGCTATCGTCAATTGTAAACGAGCCGCTGACTTTTCCAATTGTGTATGATTCGAGTCGATCGTCACCTTTTAATCCAGTGCCTACGATGCTGTCAGTAGGGGTTACTATTGTTACCAGTCCTTCAGCTTCAATTTCTCTTCTGAACTGATACCAGGTGAGAGCTTGAGTTGTCAGTTTTTGATTACCGGGTGCATCAACTACAACATTTCCATCCAGATAAAACTCACTGGTACGACTCCAGTAAACAGCCCGTCCAGAGGAGACACAAGTTTCAGGATTCCCGTCTTTGTCGCGTACTTCGATGTAAACAGGTCCATATAAAATGGTTATTGATTCATCTTTACTTTCGGTCGTAACAGCATATGGACTCTGAATTGATACAAACCTGATTCCATCTTCCATTAAGTCCATGGTTACTCCCCACGTCTCAGAGTTGTGAAACGAAGAATCGGCTAAAGCTTGTTGAATGGCAGCACGATCGTGCTCAGACACCCCATCGCAGGAGATAAAAAATATTAATATGAAACCCCAAATCAGCAGGTTAGATTTAAGTAGTCCCAAAAATTCTATCGCCTGCGTCTCCAAGGCCTGGTATGATGTATGCATCTTCGTTTAGTTTTTCATCGATTGATGCAGTAATGATCGGGACATCTGGATGTTCTCTATGTAATGCCTCAACTCCTTCTGGTGCTGCAATTAAGCACATAAATCGAATCGTTTTTGCACCTTGAGCTTTAAGATACCCAATTGCATCGATAGCAGAACCTCCTGTAGCTAACATTGGATCAACTAAAAGGATGGTGTCAATGTCTAAGCCGGTTTTTGGGAGGTTGATATAATATTCTACTGGTTTGTGAGATTTTTTATCACGATAAATTCCAAGATGGCCAATTCTGGCTTCGGGAATAAATTGAGTGATAGCATCTACCAGCCCAAGTCCGGCTCTTAGAATAGGTACAACGATTACACCAGTGTTTATGATATAACCAGTAGTAAATTGCATTGGAGTTTCCACCTGGATCGATTTCAGTGGAAGGTGATCGAGAGCATGATATGCCAGAATAGTTGCTAAGCGCCCCAGAACCGGACGAAATACAGCTGATGGTGTCGATTTGTCACGAAGGATGGTAAGATCCCTCGCGACAATTGGATGTTCGACAACAGTAACTGATTTTAATTGGTCCATAAATTATAGGCCCATTCGTTTGAAATAATCCTGAGTAAGTTTATAGACTACACCAGATAGAGCAAATAATGCGATTAAGTTAGGAATGGTCATGATACCAAGTGCAATATCACCGATGGTCCAAACCATTGTAAGTGATAAAATAGCTCCAACAAAATGCATTACAACGTAAACTGCCCGGTAATAAATTATAGATCGATCACCCATTAAATATTGAATTGAGCGATCACCATAGTAACTCCAACTAATTGAAGTAGAGATTCCGAATAAAATCACACAAATGGTAACAAGATATCGTCCACCCGGAATCAATGGAGCCAGGCCTTTTTCAAACGCATAACTAGTTAAACTTGCCCCGTTTTCGATTACATTTCCATTAAGTTCAGAAACTGTTTGACCGGTGCTGGTTTCAGCAATAGTTAGCGTTCTGGAAACTCCAGGTTTTACCACTCCGGTGAATAATTCAGTTTGAGCTGAATTTGCATACAATGTATCGACGCTGAAATCATATCGGATTACTTTTCCATTTTGAGGAATTCCATCAATGATATTTAAGGTATTTGTACCATCTTCATAAGGTGAGTCGACTTGTATTACAGTATCGGCTGAGTTAAAAGGGATGTTTGCCGGGTGTTTAGTATCCCAAACTCCTGTGATAACAATTACCAAACCTGTCATGGTACAAATCATTAATGTATCAATGAAAGGTTCTAATAATGCAACAACACCTTCTCGCACCGGTTCATCTGTTTTAGCAGCTGCATGTGCAATAGGTGCTGAGCCCTGACCAGCCTCATTTGAGAATAGTCCACGTTTGATACCCCAGACCAAAGTGGTCATTAATGCACCCGAACCAACGCCATAAGCTCCGGCTTCAGGATTCATAGCTGATGTGACAATAAATGCGAGAGAAGGTAAAACCTGATCGTAGTTCATCAAAAGGATTACGAGCGCACCGGCAACATACAAAATGGCCATAAGTGGCGTTAATTTTGCAGTGACCGAGCCAATTCGTTTAATTCCACCGATTATCACAATACCAACCAGGGATGCAGTGATAATACCTGTTATGAAAACAGGAATATTAAATGTGGTGAATACTGTATCTGCGACAGTATTTGCTTGAACGGCATTACCGGTTAAGAACGAACAGATTACAGCTGCGGCTGCGAATATTACTGCAAGCCATTTCCAATTTGGTCCAAGACCATTTTCGATATAATACATGGGTCCACCTGAAACGGATCCATCAGCATTATTTTTACGATAGTGTACTGCAAGAGTACATTCTGAGTACTTGATTGCCATTCCGAACAGTGCAGTAATCCACATCCAGAAAAGGGCCCCTGGACCACCGTAGTGAATCGCAATTGCAACACCGGCAATATTACCAATACCAACCGTTGCAGATAACGCAGTACTCAATGCCTGGAAGTGATTGACATCTCCAGTGTCATTCGGATCGTCATAATATCCCGTGACAACCCTTATTCCATGTTTAAACCTTCGAACCTGAATAAAGCCAAGTTTTATGGTTATAAATAGTCCATAACCCAGTAATAGAACAATCATTAAAGGAAATACACTTGGTGTGTTCCAAACCAAATTATTGAGTGCATTTACAATTTGACCAAACAACTCCATTTTGACGCTTTTTAGTTGGTGTTTTGATGACGGTGCAAGGTATTAAAGTTTTTGCAATATCTTAATATTTAGGAAATAATTTTAACACTTCTGTCATATGTGGGAATTATTATGAACTGTATATTGTTGGTAATCAGGATTATACAAGAATAATAATCAAAGGATTATCACTTCGATCAATAAAAATATATTTCATCCAACGGGTTAATACCCTAATAATTAATACTAAAATCAAAAGAAAATGACAAAATCTGATATTGTTGACATCATTTCATCATCGACCGGAATCTCAAAAATTGAAACCGAAGCAGTTGTTAAAGGATTTCTGGAAACTGTAATTGAATCACTAAAAAAAGGGGAACACATTGAATTACGGGGTTTCGGAAGTTTCAAAGTTGTTAAGCGTGCTCCACGTGTAGCAAGAAATCCGAAGACTAATCAAGAAGTATCAGTTCCAGAGCAATATGTACCTGTACTTAAAATGTCTAAAGACTTCAAAACTGCTGTACATAGTTCTTTGAGTAAATAAGGACTTAAGAAAGATTTTATTTTTGCCTCTTAAAATATTGTCGCTGAATGAAAATAATTCGTATCTTGACAATCTTTACAAACGGAGCTGATTTCAGTACGGATTGTGAACTAAGTTTTTAACAAAAGAAAGGTGGTTGTAATGCCAAGCGGCAAGAAAAGAAAACGCGCAAAGATTGCTAAGCATAAGCGTAAAAAGCGCCTCAGAAAGAATAGACATAAGAAAAAATAAAAGCCTGAATAAGGCTTTTATTTTTTTGTCAATTTTAAGTCAAAGCTAATTTAATTATATGGTCAATGAGCTGGAATTAGGCTTTATTTGAACCATATATTAAGCTGGTACCCAATATTAGAGTTTAATTTCAGTTGCTAAGCTGCAACAGTTTTTAAAGAACTTTCAGCTATTTGTATAATTCGATTTGATCTGATCAAAATCAATTGAAGTCTTTTTGAAATAAATTCCAGTATTTGATTGAGACTGGTTTGTTGGGTTAGGGTAAACTGAAAATAAGATATTAACGACATTGTCGATAAATATCTGCCTTCATGGTCTCCATCAATTTCAATATGCCATCGACTTATGATGTAATCAGAGGGTAATACATCATGTATCCGTTTGTTCATATTATCCATCCACTGCGTTGCACGATCTATTCGTTTAGAATCACCTGATTGACTTTTGTCGTTGAGAATCATGTTCTGATTCAAAGTCCAGGTTACTTCAACATCCATGCTGGGATTGATATCATAAATTTCCTTACTGCTGTTCCCGGTCAACATAGGATGTTTTTCCATACCGGATAACTGTTTGGCACAACTTGTTTCTCTGAATTTATCCCAGTCAAAATTAATGGTAACATTTGTAACATAACTGGAGACTGATGATAAATCTATTTTGATTTCAAGTCCGGTTGCATTGATCGTACTTTCCGTCCAAACTGTAAATTCCTCAGGAGTGATATTCTTCTTCAAAAGGTCTGATTTTATTCTATTTATAAACGAATTGAAGATTGGATAATTCATATAATTGAGTTGAATTAAAAATGACGGAATACTAAAATATCATTGAACAGACAATGCTTAAACTATTAACTTCCTGAATGAATAATTATTATACCCTAATATATTTAATTCGTGAGTGGAAGGACAAATTAAAAAACACACATTTTTTAGAGGCGATATCAACTCGAAAAAATCAAATAGAGCTGTTTTTTGAAGGTGAGACCATATACCGTATGGTATGCTCTACTGCGGGACAACATGCTGCAGTTTTTCTAGATCGTTATCAAAAGCCACAACGTCAAAACACGACTACTTTTTTTAATGAGCTGGAAGGTGCTTTAATCACCGATGTAATCTTAGCGAATCGCGACAGGCACATACGCATGATTTTTGAAGATGGCAGAGAATTGGTTTTTTTAATGTATTCAAATCATGCAAATATCATTTTGAGCGAAAATGATAAAATCATTAAATCATTCAAACATGAAAAGCTCTTAGTAAATCAATCAACCCCAATTCCAGTAATGGGTCAAAAAAGCGAGTTGGAACATCCGGCACAAAACTTGAATACCCTAATCAAAAGCTTTGACCCACTTTTACCAAGAATCAGTACGCGTATTGCATTAAATAAATTTAGTTTACCGGATGATATCGATCAGATAATTTCACATATAAATCAGATTAAAAAGCAACTTCTTGAATATCCAGTGCCGCATTTTACAAGTGAATATGGGTTCAGTATCATTGATCCTGTATTTTTGAACTATACACCTGAAAAAGATTTTGAATCTGTGAATCAGGGAGTAGCATATTCCTTTTTCAAGTGGATTAAATATCAGGATTTTGAAGTCAAACGAAGCGAATTACAAAAACGAATTGAGAAAAATATTTCCCGAACTAATGTTGCAATCTCGGACTTATCGCACGGTATTAGAACGAAATCGAATGCCGAATCCTATGAAAAATTCGGTCACCTTTTGATGGCTAATCAACATGAGCAGATCAAAACTGATAATATAGTGCTGGATGACCTATTTGATTCCGGTAAACCCATTAAGATTCCTGTAGACCCAACGCAGGACATAATTTCAAATGCACAACGATATTATGATAAAGCACGAGGTGTAAAAAAAGCACAAGAATCCTATCAAGTCCGTTTGAATGAATTCAAATCAAAGCTTATTGATTTAGAAAGCCTTAAAAAATCACTGGATGAACTCGAATTTGTGAAAGATTTAAATAAATGGATCAATAAAAATGAGACGATCTTAAAAAGAATTGGTCACAACGAGTCTGACAACAATCAAATTGCTATGCCATTTCGAACATTTATTCTCGGAAATTATGAGATTCGGGTTGGTAAAAGTGCCACTCTAAATGACGAATTACTCAAATTATCGCATAAAGAAGATA
>DLXM01000270.1 GCA_003448835.1 Bacteroidota bacterium
GGCTGGTGGACAACAGACAAGTCAGATAGCTGTAATAACAGATAAATCATTATCTGAATCCTATTTAAGTATTGTCCTTGATAACGTGTCGTTGAGACTAGGCGAACAATATATTCTCAAAAACATAAACCTCGACATACCTCATCGAAAAACACTCGCATTTGTAGGTCCAAGTGGATCCGGTAAAACATCGTTGATCAACATTATTTGTGGACTCCTTCAACCAACTTCCGGACAAATCAGGGTGTCTGACGAACGAAAAAACCTCCATCAACGCATCGGATACATAACGCAGGAACCCGTGATTTTCAACGACACGGTATATAATAACATCACGTTTTGGGCTGAAAAAACGCCTGAAAATTTAGTTCGTTTTAAAGATGTTGTTGCTAAAACAGATCTGGTGTCCTTCATTGATCAACTTCCCATTGGGCTCGATTCCATGTTGGGTACCGATGGAATGAATATAAGTGGTGGACAAAAACAGAGAATAGCCATCGCCCGTGAGCTGTTCAGAGATATCGAAATTCTAATTATGGATGAAGCTACATCCTCACTTGACTCTGAAACCGAACGCACCATCCAACACCAGATTGAACGCCTTCAGGGGCAATACACATTTTTAATCATCGCACACAGACTTTCTACGGTACATCATGCAGATCAAATCGTTATGCTGCAAAACGGTGAAATTGTAGAAAAAGGCACGTTCAACGAGTTATCTGAACGATCAAAAACGTTTCAGAATATGATAAAAATGCAACAGATTTGATGATAGAGCGAGACTGATTTGTTAACAAAAATCAAAAACCATATAAAAGGGTTGATTCATCGGACATCAAAGTTGTACAAATCAACATTTTATGCCCGAAATCCGAAAATATTCATCGTAGGATTTGGTCGAACCGGTACGACTTCGTTGAAATGGACTTTTGATAAAATGGGATTTCTGGTTGGTGATCAACATCGTGCGGAACGATTACTTCCGGATTATAACAATGGAAATTTTGATACAATCATCGATTATTGTCAAACGGCAAGGGTTTTTCAGGATACTCCATTTAGCTTGCCTGAAACTTTCAGACATCTTGCGGAAGCTTATCCCGATTCGAAATTTATTTTAACGGTACGTGATTCAGCTGAACAATGGTACGGATCGTTGGTTGCTTATAAAACGATGAAATTTGGTGGGAAACTGCCGACACCACAGGAATTAAAGGATTCGGTTTATAACTGGAAGGGCTGGTATTGGGAAAATCATGTTGGCCAGTTTGGACCGGATGAAACTGATATATGGGATCCACAAATGTGGATGAATGCATATGATGCTCACAATCGGGAAGTCAAAGAATATTTTAAAGACAAACCGGGCAGATTACTGGTTCTGAATTTACGAGAACCCGAAGCTTTTGAAACATTTTGTGCATTTTTTAAAGTAAAAACTTCGTTGGACGGATTTCCGCATTTGAATACTTCTAAAACCCAATTCATATCGAATTTATGACCATTCACGGATTATTAACCATTTTCACCATACTCGCTGTTTTAGTGGCGTTGTTCAAAGAGGTGACTCGTCCGGATGTGATTTTTATAGTGGGACTTGTTTTTTTGATGGTTACCGGAGTGTTGAATCCGAATCAAGCCTTTTCAGGATTCGCAAATCCAGCTGTTTTTACTGTTGGCGCACTATTCATAGTTGCAGCGGGGATTCAGCGGACCAGAGCGTTGGGATTCCTGGATAAAATGGTATTCAACGATGCATTTTCAGCACGTAAAGTGTTAGTCCGCATGATGGCATCCACAGCCGGAATGAGTTCCTTCCTGAATAATACCCCAATCGTTGCCATGTTGATTCCACAAGTACAACAATGGTCCGACCGCACCGGAATCCCGTCATCCAAATTACTGATTCCATTATCGTATGCAGCCATTGTTGGAGGGATTGTGACCTTAATTGGTACTTCCACCAACATTATTGTATCCGGGATGTTAGAACAGCGGGGTATTGAACCACTTGCACTTTTCGAATTAACATGGATTGGTCTGCCGGCAGCGTTTATTTTGGTAATCTGGTTTGCTACAATTGGGTACCGGATGTTGCCCGAGAGAAAATCTGCGACTGAAACTGATGGAAACACAACCAATGGGTCCGGGTATCAGATGGATTTGAAAGTGATTTCAGATTCGGAACTCATAGGCAAAACAGTTGAAGATGCCGGGCTACGTGGACTTCAGAATGCGTTTCTAATTCACGTTCATCGTCATCATCAGACCATAGGACCAATTGGTCCACATTTCATATTAGAAGATGGTGATTTATTGACATTTATTGGTGATGTGAAAGCTATTGATGAGCTTAGTGTTCAAAAGAAACTAGTTCGCGGGGCACCGGTACTGGATGCCAGTCAGCCGGATTTGCCATTATTTGAAGCTGTAGTTGCTCCGACTTCTATGTTGGTGGGAAAAACACTTAAAGAAATTGAGTTTCGTGAGAGGTTTCATGCGGTTGTGATCGGTATTCAGCGTCAATCAGAAGAAATTCGTGGTGCAATCGGGAATTTACCAATCGAAGCCGGAGACTTGTTGCTGATTGAGTCCAAAGAAGGATTTGACGAACGCGCCAACAATGACAAAGACAACTTCTATTTGGTTACTCAAAAAGGTGCGCGACAACTTCCTGTGAACAGTAAGTCCAGGTTGGCGTTACTATTAACACTTGGAATGATTGTTGTGGCTACTCTCGAAATTATCCCTATCGTTACTGCGGCAATGATTACAGCCGGGATTATGATTTATACCGGATGTGTACGAAAGGGACAGATTATGGCTGCGTTGAATATCCCGATTCTTTTGGTTATTGCTGCAGCAATCGGAATGGGACAAGCTATCGAAACGACCGGACTTGCGGTAATGGCAGCCGGATTTATCAACGATTATACAACATTTTTGGGTCCTATTGCCGTTATAGCTGGAGTATATATACTCACAAATATCCTTACTGAGTTAATCACAAATAATGCGGCTGCGGTATTAATGTTACCTATTGCTCTGGCTTTGGGTGTTGAAACGGGAATTGCACCACATGCCATGGCAGTGACGGTAGCAGTAGCTGCTTCAGCAAGTTTCTTAACCCCGATTGGATATCAGACCAATCTCATGGTTATGGGTGCAGGACGATATCGATTCAAAGATTACCTAAAGGCTGGATTTCCGGTCACGATTTTTATGTTAATATTGACTATATTTGCAGTCGATTTCATCTGGAACAAATAGTTCTGATTCAACAATATTCTATCATGTATACATCTCACTTAAAAATTCTCGAAAACGAAGCTATTCACGTTATGAGGGAGGTTGCAGCTCAGTTCGAAAGACCTGGATTGTTGTTCTCCGGAGGTAAAGATTCCATCGTGATGGTTCATTTAGCGCGAAAAGCTTTTTATCCGGCGCGAATACCTTTTCCGTTAATTCATATCGATACGGGACATAATTTTCCGGAGACTATTGAATTCAGGGACTGGCTGGTAAAAGAAACCGGTGCAAAATTGATAGTTGGACATGTCCAGGACAGTATCGATGCAGGCAAATCAACCGAAGAAACCGGACCGGAAGCAAGTCGAAACGCTCTCCAAACAGTTACTTTGCTGGAAACTATCAAAAGCCATCAAATCGATGCTGCTTTAGGTGGAGGTCGACGGGATGAAGAAAAAGCCCGCGCGAAAGAAAGATTTTTCTCACACAGAGACATATTCGGACAATGGGATCCAAAGAATCAGCGTCCTGAGTTGTGGAGTATTTACAATGGTCGCAAGAATCAAGGTGAGCAATTTCGGGTATTTCCGATCTCGAACTGGACTGAAATGGATGTTTGGCAGTACATTTTAATGGAAAACATAGCGATTCCGAGCATTTATTTTGCTCATAAACGCAAAGTTTTCAATCGTCGTGGTACTTGGTTGGATGATAATAATTTCATTGAAAAGTATCCGGATGAAACAGCTGAAGAAATGATTGTTCGTTTCAGAACGATTGGCGATGCAACATGTACCGGTGCGGTACTTTCTGAAGCATCAACGTTGGATGATATCATTCAGGAAGTGGCAGCGGCTCGTCAGACTGAGCGTGGAAATCGTCACGACGATAAGCGTTCAGAGACTGCCATGGAAGACCGTAAACGTGCGGGGTATTTTTAGGGGG
>DLXM01000145.1 GCA_003448835.1 Bacteroidota bacterium
CTTTTTTCAAGGATTCCATTACCTCTTCGAAATGTTCGTGAGGAACATTCATGACCACATCTCCAAACATATCAATGAATCGTCGGTATGAATCGTATGCGAATCTATCATTTCCGGTTACTTGTGCTAATCCTTCGACCACTTTATCATTCAATCCTAGATTGAGTACAGTATCCATCATTCCCGGCATTGAATCAGCTGCTCCGGATCGAACAGATACAAGTAAAGGACGTTTAGGATTCCCAAAACCTGCTTCCATCAAATTCTCAATAAATGATATTCCCTCTTGAACCTGATGATTGAGAGCATGAGGCCATTTTCCATCGTGATCTGAATAATATTTACAACTTTCGGTAGTAATTGTGAATCCCGGAGGGACAGGGAGTCCAATTCTGGACATTTCGGCTAAGTTTGCACCTTTGCCACCTAATAATTGTTTCATGGTGCGGTCGCCTTCGGCTGTTCCCCCACCAAATGTGAATACCCATTTTGAATTTTCCATAAACGGCTGAGTTTGATAATAATTAAGAAAGTTTACGTATCTAATTAACTAAACTTTCATTCACAAATCTTGCGAGATGCTTAGCAATTATTAACCTATAACTCAAAAAACCGCTTCCAATTGTTCACCTCAAAAATATGTAAACACTCACTTTAAGAGAGTCATCAGTCTGGTCTGGATGATCCCATCAGGACTCTTTAATACTATCAAATATGCACCACTTGAGAATTCGTCCATCTTGATTGTTGTCTGATGAGTTCCTGCAACATATTCCCGATCCAGTTGCGTAAATAATAACTTTCCGTTTACATCAAATACATCCATTTTTATTCTTCCATCGTGTGGTAATGAAAACTGAATTTGCGTTGATGGATTAAATGGATTCGGGTAATTTTGAAAAAGCTCAAAATTAATTGGCAGATTAATATCCGAATCATCTACGGAAACGGTCAATGGACGTTTAAATACAGCTACTATTTCACTTGTTGGTCCTGAAATCGATAAAGAATCAACATCAGCTTGATCATTCAACCAATGAGAGAATTCATATCCATCAAATGGAATGGCTTTGATTGTTATTGGGTGTCCATCAAAATAATTCATTTCAAATGAGTTGGGATAATCCATTCGTTCGAGTCCGGGAGTCGGATACATTAAATCAGTTTTATTAACACGGATAAATCCCATTGTAGTATCATTGACTGATACATCGATAGCATATAAATCACCCAGACTATACTTTTCAATAAAATGCTCATCCACAAACGCTTCTCGGTCATTAGCAAAACGACGCATATAATTCACATTTGTATTCCATTCATTCAAATCTTTTGGCATACTCCAACGATGATCACTATTCCCCCAGCGATGAAGATGTTCTTCAGCATAAGGCTCAATAGTCGACCGAAGTGACTCCAGCACATTCAAAACCCGTTCTTTTCGGAATGCCGTGTTCATGAGATCGCGATATCCATTGATGAATTCATGTTTAAACTCCTCATTTTTCATCAACTCGTGGAGTAAAAAGGTGCTCCAGTGATTTGGTCGGGTAGCCTGAGTTAAATAATCCTGGGATACTTGCCAATTATACGTCGCTTCGGTATGTCTATCGGTCCACGCGAACCCAAAGTCGGTATCGAACATCATCCATCGCCATCGTCCATCTCGTCCGGGCCCCTCAGTTGCATCATAATCACTTTGACTGCGCCAGAATTCGATATTATTATGTGGCCAATCACGGTTGTTGTAATAAATATTAGCCAGGTTGTAATATTTGAAACTTTCGGTGTCCATTTGAGTTTGGATATATCGATAACGAACCATTGAAGAAACACCTCCATTTCGGATGTAGTCCAGCATCGAATTGTAATGGTCGGCTGAGCCCTCCTCGACACCTGCATTTCCTGAAAGATGATCTACACCGTCTTCGTTTACATCAAACTTAGTTGACAGATAGAATTTGTCGTATCGTTCCCGGATGTTTGCAATGCCCCAGAATTCACCATTTAAAAATAACACTGCTGGTTTAAAAGCCATCGTTTCAAATGGAAGATGTCGTACCAACGTATGCATAAATCCATCACGAAAAGCAGTTTTCATCCAATCCTGACCACTATTTCGAAGGATTAAACGATTGTAGTTATCTAAATCCTGATCCGGAAAGATTTGATATCGAAATCTTGAGGTTCCATAATCACTTCGAGAGTACAATCGAAATGATTTTTGTTGAAATGCCCTGGATCCACCACCATGCATTCTAATTCCGATATCCATTGCAAGTGGACGTTCACCATTGGGTTCAAACAACTCAAAATGAGCTGGTCGCTCCCATTCATCACCCCGTTGAGTATAATTTGCCGGTGTTCCTAATCCATCAGCCTCCCAGGGACGAGCCCTTTTATAATCATCATATATCTTACCGAGCACATAAATCCCCGTTTCATAGTCGAATAAATGTTCTTTTGAGGTAACAAGTGACACTACAGAAATGTCGTATCGATTTTCACCCTCATCTGAGATAATATAGGATGCCGTTGTCGTCTCTCCCCATTCATCGCCATTAAATGAACGTGCACGCACCACCGTAATCAATTGAACGGGTCCGCTGGGAGGAACCCATGGAGAATAATTATGCGAAATATTTGAAATATAAGCGAGTTCGGGCTCGTCATCTGATCGATCGGACAAATTAATTGGACCCAAATATTGGTTTGAATTTAAATCCGGAATACTTCCGTCGAGAGTATAATATATTTGTTCCCCCTCAGCAGCCGATAGTTCGAGGGAAATATTGCTTGAGTAGAATCCGGCGCCTGGCGATAACTGTATTTTCTCTTGAGCATAAACTGGTAAACTTATGCTCAACAAAAAAAATAGAAAAGCAATTAATCGGATATTAAATGGCACAATGAAATATTTTTGTCCACAAATTCGCAGACCAGATCTTATAAATCCCATAATATTTTACCTCAATAGAGGATCGCTGTAAATGATAATTTGACTACATTAATGTTAACAAATTTGATGATAAAGTTTCGAAAAGGTCTGTAAAAATTAATCCGGATATATATTATGGATTAGTTGGGCATGGCTAGAAATTAATCTGTAGTTTAAATGCAATATTCGATAAGAAATTTTCACATCTATCCTGATTATGACACCCCATAAAAAATGACAAGATATTGGCATATATATAAACGTTATGTTAATAATAAGCTCATTGGTGCTCATGAAGATCAATCATTAAATTATTGGCGGGATAAGATCTTTTCTGAAACAGTAATGATAATTCTGCCTTTGAGTTTCATTGCATTAATTCCAAGTGTTTATATAGCCTGGACCATGAAATTGGATGGTATTCTTGCTATGGATGCAGGAGTTTTAGTCGGATTTTTAACCATAGTATTCTCGAATCGAATTTCAATTTCTGTAAGGAAATATATATTCATCTCTACTATATACATGGCCTCAATTGTAATGTTGTATTATATGGGAAGCTTTGGTCCGTCATTGTTATATATGCTTTCTGTAACAATTTTTGCTGCTCTTACATTAACTGCCTCATTTACAAAATTAACTGTTTGGATAAACATTTTAATTTGTGTGATTTATGGAGTTGTTTTACAACTGGGTTTTTTGCCTGAAATTGATGATATGGCACGCGGAGATGCACTTGGATGGATAGGAATAGCATCGAATTTAGTATTTGTAAGTGTTCTGTTTATGATNNTTACATAAAGAGCTACTAAAAGAACAACATCAGTTAAATGTGTCATTAAAAGAATTGAACTCAAAAAATAGTGATCTTGAACAATACGCTTACACGGTTTCTCATGATTTACAGGAACCACTTCGCATGATCTCTGGATTTTTAACACAACTCCAAAAAAAGTATTCAAATGTACTTGATGAGAAAGCTACGATGTACATTCATTATGCTATGAATGGAACCAAAAGAATGAAGGATATCATAATAGATCTTCTTGAATTCTCTCGCATAACCAGAAATGATGATCCCTTTGTGGAAGTAAATATTAACGAGATAATTTCTGATGTGGAGCTAATGAACAAACGCTTGATTTCACAAAGTAAGGCAACGATTTCATACAATGATTTACCGGTTATTTATACTAATCGCACCGTTTTGATGCAGATCTTTCAGAACCTAGTTAACAATTCCCTAAAATACAGCCTTACGGGGCGCAATCCATTTATTGAAATTACATTTACCGAAAACGATGATTATTGGGAATTCAAAATTTCAGATAATGGTGCAGGGATTGCAGAAGAAGATCTTGAGAATGTTTTTGTAATGTTTAAACGTGTTGGTAACACATCAGCCAAAGGCACAGGAATGGGTTTGGCGTTAGTGAAAAAAGCAATCGAGAATTTAAATGGCTCAATTAGGGTTGAATCCGAACTCGAAGTTGGAAGTTCATTTTACTTTACAATTCCCAAAACACATCAAGTGGTGTCGTATAAGAGATGATCTTAATCAGATTTGATCATCCAATATGGCTTGTTGCCATTTCGATTCAGCTCTTGCGATATAATAATTCCATAGTCCACCTACGATGATCAGCAGACCACCAAAGAACATCAGCGACTCTGAAATGCTGAGTATTTCAAAATGAAGTAGACTGGCTGCAATCATCACAGATACGGATTCAGTTAGAGTCAATAAGAGCCATTCTGTACTAAAAACCCTTCCTCTGTACTCGTCCGGCGTTCTTTTTTGAATCAAAACAGTACTGCTGACCCAATTTGCACCGGAACCGGCATGAGCAAACAAAACTAATGCCATCATGATGTAGAGTGATGAAGTAAATCCCATAAAAAAGTAACCTACACCCACAAGTGACATACAAACACCTAATGCCTTGATCCACAATGTTTCATCCGGGAAAAAACGCCTTAAAAAGATGGGGCCAATAGCTGTACCTACCCCTCGGCTTGCATATAAAAGACCTAAACCGACACTTCCCATCATTAGAATTTCATCCGATACAATTATTAGCAAATACACTAACGCACCGAGCGATACCTCAATCCAACCTTTCGCCAATGTAGGACGAAGTACATGACGTTCCGACTTAAGGAATGCAATACCTTTTTTGATTCCAACCCAGGGGGATGCAATAGCGGCCAAATGTTCTTGAGATCTGAGATGAGGAATTACTGCACGTTTTATATACCAGGCCGAAACGATATATGTAATTCCGTTAAGTATAAAAACCGTCTTCATTCCTAGATATTCAGTCGCAAATCCACCAATTGCCATTCCACTTGTAAATATAACAGACCACGATAATGTGGATATTATATTAGCAACCATCAATTCGTCTTTGGTTGTAATATTGGGTATAGAACTGGACTTTGCAGGTTCAAATACCGCCGCCATCATCATTTGAAGTGAAATCAGGACATATACCAACCAGATCATATCAGCAGATTGAACCAGTAATAACATCACAACAACAACTGCACGACCAAGATCACACCAAATCATTAATTGCCTACGATCAAATCGATCGGTCAGATATCCGGCAAATGGTGAAAACACTGCAAAACTCATTAGTTTTACAACGATAATCAATCCAATCAGAATTTCAGAATCTGTGTATTGTTGAATAAGGGCGTAAATCGCAAGCATCCCAAACCAGTCTCCAAAATTTGCGATTGCCTGACTCAGCCATAATCTGCGGTAATTGTGATTATACCGGACGAGCTGCAGATAAGGCCTGAACGTGTGCATTATTAGTGTCCAGTACTGCCAAACCCGCCATCACCCCGATCAGTTTGATCGAGATTGTCTACTAGTTCGATTTGAACTTGAATTACAGGAGCAATAACCAATTGAGCTATTCTATCACCATGATTAATTTCAAATGGCTCTGTACCATGATTAATAGCGATAACTTTTAGCTCACCGCGATAATCAGCATCTATAGTTCCGGGGGAATTCAACATTGTAATTCCATGCTTAATAGCGAGACCGCTTCTGGGTCGGACCTGAGCTTCAAATCCCGCAGGTAAAGCCATTTGAAGTCCGGTTGGGATCAGTCTTCTCTCGCCGGGTCTCAACATAATAGGCTCAGTCAGAGCTGCCCTTAGATCCATACCGGCAGCAAGAGCTGTTTCATAAGCCGGTAAAGGCAATTCTTTAGCGTGAGATAATTTTTTAAACTGAACTGTTTTCAAGTAGTAAAAATTTCGAAGTTAAAATTTCTCATATTTTTGAAGTTTAACTCTCACATTCCCGACCCATACTCTAACGTGAGCTTCAAGTGGGATTCTGGAATCATTAGTCTTATGCCATGCTTTATATGCACCAGAAAATCCAAATGGACCCTTAACATTCGCATTTCCATGACTGTAATAGGCATCTACTTTCCCACCAAAAGCTTCAGATTCAATTTTATCGATAGTTGATGTGTATTGCATATCCACATCACCACGCTCATTGCTAATATAGATTGGGTAATTTTTACGTGCATTGAGTCCCGCATAGAGTCTGGTTATTAGATGCAACGTCGGACCACTATCTGCCGGACCATCAAGAGCTAATGAGTCAGTTAGTACTTCAAAATCATAGATATAGACCATTCCTTTGTCATAATCGAAAATATAACGAGTATCAAGATATTCATTATCGTGAATACTGTCGGTCCAGAAATTTAAACCGTATGCCGTGGTATCGTTATGTGCAAATATAGAATGAAAATGTCGCTCCTTTCGTCCAACGAACGGAATAGAAGGATTCGATCTGATTATTGTACGTGAATAATAAACCGGTTTTTTCTGATATGTTGTATCCCGGATTTCCTCTAAAATAACGGTACCCAAGTTTAAAAATCCGTAGTGAACGGAATAAGTCATGCGTTCTGTAATACCTAATAAATCTGGCATTGTCGGCTGTACGGGTACTTTTTTACTAGCAAAGCTTGTCAGGCTAATTGCAGAAATAATGATAACACTTGCCCAAAATGCGAAGATGTATTTTGTGTTGAGATTCGATTTCATAGAGTTAAACTTTCCATTAATCTAATTCCAGAAATGCTGTAAACGCTTCTTCATCAAATCCGATTAAGACAGCTTCATCACGATAAATAACCGGACGTTTGATCATCGTTTGATTATCGGCTAAGAGGTCAAATAGTTCTTGATCATTTAAGTTTTTATCGGCTACATCGAGTGATCGCCATTTGGTTCCTCGTTTATTGATAACGGTTTCCAAACTAAGTTTACTTACAATATCATGGAGTTCTTCATCGCTGAGAGGGTCTTTCTTAACATCCCTAAAATCGTATTCAACTCCCTTTTCATCCAACCATTTCAATGTTTTTTGGATGGTATTGCAATTTTTTATTCCGATAACTAATAACATGATGATAAAATTTTGTCTTAAAATGGGATCAGAAAATAAATCACGAATGATATCAAAATGAGCCTTGGCGATCTTTTAAATACTTATATAATAACTCGCGTGCTCTGAAAATATGTGCTTTAACTGTCCCTAATGGTAAATCTAATAATTCAGCAATCTCCTGATAACTAAGTTCGTCAATATGACGCATTCTTATAATATCACGATACTTATCAGGTAACGAATCGAGGGCTTCTTTGAGTATTTTTGATCGTTGTTTTTTCATAACAAGATCATCGGTACTGCTACTTGAATCCTCTACCTCAATTGACATGACTCCGTCTTTGGTCTGAATTGGTTCATCCAGTGACAGAGTCTTTAACTTCTTTTTTCTCAAATAATCGATCGAATGGTTTGTCGTAATTCTGTACAACCATGTTGAAAATGCATAATCCGGATTGAAAGAAGAAATATTATCAAAAGCTTTCAAAAATATTTCCTGAAGTAAGTCTTCAATGATTTCTTTATCGCGGACTAATTTGAGAATATGGAAATACAAAGGTTGACGATACTTATCAAAAAGCACTTTAAATGCACCCTGATCACCACCGATAGCTCTTTGAACAACAATATAATCGACCTGACTGCTGGCAGACGGTGTTTGTGATTCTGATCTTGTATTTGAGGTTCCTTGATTCATCACAGCAATTTACCTCAATCAATTGAAATTATCCATTTCTCAAACGCCTTATTCTCAGATTTATTCGAATTCCTGACTATTTTAATTTTATCATTCTTTTACCCTTTGTATTTACTGGAATTACCAAAATTATTAATACAGAATTAACCAATTTTGCTTCAGATTTCAATTTCAAACTCATTTTCCTGACAACTTCATTTATTTGCCCTCCCACGAGGCCTTTAAAAAATAATTATTTAGAAAATTTCTTTTTTATATCAAAAGATATCGTATCTTAGCCACGTATTGATTAAAAATGCTTGCAATACGCCAAAGAGTTGGTCAACGACTGATCGACCTATGTTACAAAAGTATTTATTTTCTAAGTTGAGGATTATATGAATATCTATATTGGTAATTTGCCTTACTCCACTGACGAGCAAGGATTAAAAGAATGGTTTTCACAATACGGTGAAGTGACTCGTACATCGGTCATCACTGACAGAGCAACAGGACGTTCCCGTGGTTTTGGTTTTGTGGAAATGGCTAACGACGACGAAGCACTTGCTGCAATTGAGGCAACTGACGGTACTGAGTACGGCGGACGTTCACTAGTTGTGAATGAAGCTAAACCACGTCAAGAGCGCCCACAAGGCGGTGGTGGTGGAAGACCTAGAGGCGGCGACCGTAGATACTAAGATTCTCTTCTTTATCTATTTTTCGCAAAAGGCATCGGTTTCCGATGCCTTTTTTATTTTACCCAACTTAGCGTTCAAATCTCAAGCTTATCCATTCGTTCTCTTGCATCCGATCGATTAAATTTAAGGATGCGTATTCTTCACAATCTAAAATTGCCTCTTCATCAACATCCAATAAACCAGATAAGACAAGCACTCCCCCATCATTCAATGAATTGACGATTTGTCGAGAAGTTGACAATAGCATATTCCGATTCACATTCGCTAAAATTATGTCGAAGTGAATTTCAGCTGGAATTGTTTCAAATGATCCCTCTTTAATATCGAAACGATCTGAAACCTCGTTTAAAAGGGCATTCTCAGTTGCATTAACATAACTCCATTCATCAATATCGAATCCAAATGCGTATTCAGCTCCTAGTTTCAAAGCTGCTATCGCTAAAACTCCGGTTCCTGTCCCAACATCAAGGACTTTCATTCCCGTATTAATACATTTCGACAGCATGCGCAACATTAAACGGGTAGTTTCATGATAGCCGGTTCCAAAAGCCATCTTTGGATCTATTTCCAGCAAATAACAACCATCGGGAGTTGGAACAGGCTTCCAGGTAGGACGTATAAAAAACTCACCAACCGTCATCGGTTCTATTGTTTTTTCCCACTCTTCATTCCAGTTTTGTGGTTCATAAATTCGTTCGCTCTCGAATGAACATGGAACAGGTTGTACTGCAATCAATTTCTCAATTTCTTCCCGGCTTACATCCGAAAATCGATTCGCAGGAACATATGCTAACAAATAAGTATCATATTGTTCAAATCCATCAAAATCTAAATCTGTAAGTTCGGAAATAAACATTTCCTGATAATCCATTGGAATATTAATCTTTAACTCAAGATAGCGTTGGTCGGCGTTCATAGGTTTAATTTAGGCGATTGTAAATTATTTCAAGTAAAATGGATCCAACAGCATCTAAAGTGGACTTGTCAATGATATCCATGTTATCATCGTGTGAATGCCAATACGGCGGAAACTCAACAGATTCACCATCAGGTGAAGTATAATGGATTATATCAATCATTGGAATTTGTGCAAGTTGATTCACTACCAGATGATCATCAGCCACCGGCGGACCGTTAACATCCANNATGCATACCTTCGGGAAAAACCTTCTTTGGGGAAAGTAGCACCTTTACCACCGACCATATCCAATAGTATTCCAAAACGAGGGCTATACCCTGGAACCGGAGGATTAGCAGACCAATGGGGGGCTCCTAAAAAGTAATTATTCAGATCCGATGGTACGCCATAATCCTCTCCGTCAAATAAAATAATATCTACACCAATCGGTGGATTATTCTCAGCAAATATGCGTGCCAATTCCAACAATACCCCCACCCCACTACCACCATCATCTGCCCCAATGATCGGTTCACCGTGACGGCTGGA
>DLXM01000058.1 GCA_003448835.1 Bacteroidota bacterium
TCTTTCGGAATATTTGTAAGGGAATCTTACCGGACAAAGTGAGATTACAACCGAAATTCAGTGGGGCTATGACCTTAGCCTTTGCTGAATACTGGAAAAAGAAATCAACAGAAGAGTTGAGTGATTACGAAATCAAAAATCACACCGGACTATTCGCAAGTGAAGAAGAGCTAAAAAACCAAGATATCGGGACACCGGACTTAAAAACACACATTCAATCTCGTCGCGACAGCCTCAAAAAAATGGATTATCTAATCCGGTTGAATGTGTGATAGGATGTCTGATTTAGGACTTGTCAAATAAAGTTTATTCAACTAAGAAATGGCTGAATTTTTTTGGAAAGTGAAATTTTAGGAAGGGCCAAAATCCGTTGCATCAGTATAGGGACCTGGAGTGTTGATAATTGGCATTTCAAGCAATTCAGGATTTATCCATTCTTTTTTTGTTTCCATACTCGATTTTTTAAAAGTTTATCTTGAATATGTAATTCCGCCAAACATAATAAAATAAATAAATTATCTCAAAATTTATCCACATTAAATGAACACGTATCAGTGTACTTTTTCTCTTAATCCATCCAATAATTTTGAGGAAATATCAGATTCAGTTTTGAAAAAGCTGAATTCTGGCATTCAAAAGAACGTTTTTTCTCGAAAATCTAATCCGGTTTTCATGTCTTCCACAGACGATGGCGTTTGGGGACATCAACCGGGTGACTCAGCTTTCGCCCAACACGATAATACGCTTCTTGTCTCCAAAGCGATTCTTTTTAACCGTGATGAAATCCTGAAACAATTAGCGATTCAAATCAACGACCAATCTCCACTTTCAGAATCTGAAATCCTTCTAAAAGGCTGGTTAAAATGGGGTATGGATTTATTTGTCCGTCTCGATGGATATTGGTCCGTATGCATTTGGGATGGAGCCCAAAATAAACTCATTCTTGCCGTCGATTATTTGTCCAATTACGGACTCTATTTCACCAAAGAAAAGAACCAGTTTATTTGTAGCAACCACAAACGTACGCTGCTCAGTTATAAATCTGAACCTATTGAAATCAATTCATCAAGGATGATGAATCGGTTATTGATTTGTAAGCCTGAGCTCCTTGAAACAAGTTTTGACAATATACATCAGGTTCCCCCGGGTCATATATTGACGGTTTCCGGAGATGGATCTATTACTTCAAAACGATATTGGTATCCGACGCTGGACCGATCCCTTCCCAAAAAATCCGAATCTGAAATCATCACTCAATTTCTGGAAGTATATCGTGCCGCCATCGATAAATGTATCCGTGTTGGGAAATTTCGCAATATAGGGTCACACATGAGTGGTGGACTTGACTCCGGTTCCGTGACAGCATTGGCAGCGGAGCAACAGAATAAACAGGGTGGTGAGTTACATGGATTTACTGGTGTTGCAAATCACGAAGTAGAAGTTCGTCCCCATAAATTTCTTGAAGAAGATTACTACGCCGGACTAACGGTACAAAAATTCGGCAATATTATTCATCATGTCGTGAAATCTGAAGATACCACGATGTTTCATTCCCTTCGGAAGTCGGTACAAATTACACTAGATGTTGGACATGGGATTGGAAATGTGTACTGGATACATAACATCGCAGATTTGGCCCGGACTCTGAATGTCGATCGTATGCTAGTTGGTCAAGTTGGAAATGCTACGGTTTCCTGGATGGGGAAAAAACAAGGGATTTCTGAAGTAAAGCGATTCATATCCACTACGATTAAAAAAATCAATTTCTCCATAAAATCGGATGGGAATTCACTTCGAAACATAGAATCGCATCCGAATGTGTTGATGGGTGGAGGCTACATGAAATTCTTTAATCCGGATATCCTAAATCAAACTTCCCCAAACGAATTGTTTCGTGAGCCTGATGATGATTTATATTTCAAACGATTACCTGGAGTCCACGCCACCCGAAAGAAATTATTGAATCTTCATGCCAGTGGAATTGGGATATTCTGGGAAACCATGGGTATGTATCAGAATGCGCTGTATTTTGATCCAACTGCTGACCGGGATCTGGTAAATTTCTGTCTGAGTTTACCGGAATCGTTCTATTCACAAGAGCCTGGACGATATCTCATCCGAAAAGCGATGGATGGGATTATGCCTGACGAAGTTGTGTGGAATAAACGAAAAGGGATTCAAAATGCCGATTGGGATGTTCGATATGAGCAAGAAATCCAGCAATTTGTCGACTATGTAGATGGATTAGGGGATGAACACAAAGCCTGGGACTTCTTAGACAAGAAAAACATGATCGAACTGTTAAAAAATAGTCCAACGAATGCACGTCAAAAAATGTTTCGGTCCGGTCACATCAGTCGCAGTGTCGCTTTGATGATGTTGATCGATGAAGTTTCATAAGTTAACTCTATTTTGTACTTCATAAGAAGCTTCCTCCAAATAGCGTTCCATTTTGAATTTTAGTTGAAGTATCGTTAATATTGTACTACATTGTAATACATATATATCAACATAAATATTATAGCAATGGATACAACACTTACCATTCGTATTGACAAAGAACTTGAACAGTTACTTGATGAAATATCAAAACAATCTGGTAGGTCAAAAAGTGATGTGGTTCGAGTAGCACTAAAGCGTCAGCTATCTATTGATTCATTTCAACAGTTACGCAAAAAACTTTTGCCTTATGGTGAAACCCAAGGTTGGCTTACCGATGAGGATGTATTTCGTGAAGTCTCATGACACTAAATTAAACTGAATTCATGATTTAAAATTTGAACCTAATATTTATGTAGCTTCGTCAAAAATCAACATTATTTCTCCACGTGGTTTTTGGGAAATGCTAAAAACTTAGCGAAACTTACTTCAGAATCTCTGAGTCGACCTTTAATATTGATTATTTATTCAGATTGAAAATATAAATACTGCTTCAATTTTTGCGTTTGCAGTGCAACACAGAGCAGACAAAAATTTTGACATCAATTGTTCTTCGGATGGTTACATCAAATCCAGCATGCTCATACAGTTTAATGAATTCAGCTAATCGATTCGGAGTATTGGATTCCTGATGATATTCAACCAGTATCTGATCGATTTTTTTAATTGTTCCACTTGATATCAAATCTCTAGTGACTTCCCATTCTGACCCTTCAATATCTATTTTAACTAAATCAATTCGATTATATACAGTTAAATATTCAGATAGTTTTTTCACCTGGACTGGTATTTTGTGACCCTTAAATGCAAAAACTAATGAACCCATCGCTGATGCCGCATGCTTAGTGGTATAAAAATGACTTAAACTATTTTCTTCACCCAATGCAACTTGATATAGCTTCAAATTGCCACTTTCCTGCAATCCCTGAGTATTTTTATTGAAATACATGACGGATGATGGATTGGGTTCAAATGCGATGATTTTAGCATTTGGGTATTTTTCGGAGAAATACAAACTTGCAAATCCGATATTTGCACCACAGTCAACTATGACTGGCTGTTCGGACTCAAGTTGAATCTGATAATCCTCCTGGACAAAGATTTCATTGTAGATGAATTTGATTTCAACTTCCTGATCCTTGTCGAATGCAAGGTGACGATGAGTGCTAAATGTCATGGTTAAATTGTTCCGGGTGATTCAAAATAGATTTTTCAATGGTTGAAAAATACGGGAATTACAATCATAATGGGGCGATTTTACGATATATATCAGAACAGGTCTGATTTGGCGCAGTAGTGTGTTGATGGAATTAAGGCGATTATCCTTTATATATCAAACAGGTAAATCAGACTTTTTTCCAGAAGACACCTGTCCAATCTATTGATTTAATGGGTTCAGTGATATTGTATTTTTCTCTAAACTCGTGTACAGCGTTCCTACAAGACATCAATGAATAATCATCAATAATTACATAACCCCCTGATGATAATTTTGGATACAAATGCTCCAATGCATCCATCGTGGATTCATAAAAATCTCCATCTAATCGCATAATGGATAATTTTTCAATAGGAGCATCAGGCAACGTATCTTTAAACCACCCCGGCAGGAATTTTACTCTTTCGTCGAGAAGACTATAACTTTTAAAGTTGTTTTTCACCTCGTGCAGCGGAACAGCAAGTATTTTTTCCGGATCGATGTCTTTTTGAATCTCTTTTGGATTACTGGAGTCAGGCACAGGGAGTCCTTCGAACGAATCTGCCACCCAAACGTTACGGGATGTGTCCCCGAATGCCTTTAATGTGGCCTTCATAAAAATGGTTGTACCACCACGCCAAACACCTGTTTCGATGAAATCACCCGGAATATTTTGTTGTATTACATCTCGAATACAAACGTGCAAATGATTTAGACGTTTTAGTCCAATCATCGTGAGTCCGGATGGATGGCGTTCGCGTCCATCTAATTTTGATTCCAGCGTTATCATTTTTGATGAACACCATTGGTACTTTTTGAATCCAAAACGTGTCAAATTACGATTCACAAACCCAGGAAACCCTTTTCTTTTTGGAATCCAGTATGATGTACCTATGTCAGACCAGGACAAGAGGCTTTTTTTAAGTACTTCAAGATACTGATCCTGTAAATCCACTTTGATTTCTAATGTTTATGAGTTTTATTTAAACTAACCAAGGATTGATAACATTCTTTTTATAAATTCAAGATACATCATTTTGTGCTTGGATTTTAGCTACGTGTTTTGACAATTCAGAGTATAGCATATTTCCAATTTTAGAAGATATATCATTTGTAAAATCAAACTCCTGAATGAGTTCTTCCGTTCTGTTTATTTGTTCTCCTTATGCCGGGCACCTCAATAAAACGACACTTCTGGCTAAATACTATCAACTCAAGGGTGCTTCTGTACGATATTTGATTTTTGGGGATGCATCTTGGTTTAAAAATAAGTCTGATTTTTCAGTCATAGAGACAAATGCCCGACCCATTGGGATGAATGTCAGTAAATTTAATTCAGAATCTCAACCCTCAAAATCTGTATCATGGTATAAGCGTTTCCAAGCCGGACGAGACTCGAGTTTGTGGGAAGCTCGCAAATCAGTATTGATTGAAACCATCCAGGATCTAAATCCGGCAATAATTTTCATGGATGAATTTTGCTCTCAAGATTATGNNGATTATATTTTTCTCGAACCCATACTAAATGGACGACGATGTATAATTCTAATACCTACGTTACCTAATTTTCCTGATCCTCAATTTCCACCCCTGGCATCAATGCGTCATCCACATAAACTGGCGATTATAGAATGGAAATTACTTCGCTTAAGAAATTATTTTAAAGCGATATGGAAGTTTCTAAAAAAACCTGAAGCCAATATTCGATTTACACTACCCAGAGTGCTAAAATATGAACGAAGTTCACTCAAATATGAATTTTGGGCGAGTATTTATCCAATTTTTAACGGGGTAGAACGATGGTATTTGTCTGCACCGGAATTTGATTTTTTTCCGCGGAACTTACCCCCGGGACACCATTATGCCGGTCCCATGATTGATATTGATCGTCGTGAGTCCATAAATGTTCTTACTCAGGTATTCCTAAAAAAAGCGACACAAAATCCATTTAATTCGATCATTTATTGCGGATTTGGCACGATTCCGGCTCGATATATATCAGAAAAAGCATTGCATCGGTTTTACGAGAAACTGAATGTAATTGCTTCAAAAAATCCTTCCTGGCATTTTCTGATTTCAACACCAGCAGTGATTATAAATCAGATCAGACCAAAATCATTGAACATAATGTTTATACCATTTGTCCCGCAACTCCATGTACTTCCGAAGTGCGATGTGTTTCTGACACATGGTGGGGGATCTGTTTTGGAAAGCATTTTTTCCGGGACCCCAATGCTTTGTTTCCCGATGGCAGGTGAGTTGGATTATCGGGGAAATGCGACACGAATCAAATTTCATGAACTTGGGCTGACAGCAAAGATATCAGATTCTGAGAAAAGTATTGAGCAGAAAATTAATCAGATCTTACAGAATAAATCGTTTAAAGAATCAACTGAAACTATGGGACGAACTCTTCAAAAGTACTATTCACTAGATACTATGGCAATGGAGTGGATGCCCAAAATTCATAGAGTTGATTACTTAGAATAATATAACCTAAGAATTATACAACCCATCTTCAAAAACAAAAGTTATTCCTCCACCTTCAAGTGGTAGTAAAGACATTTCGGGATTGATCCAGATTTTTTTCATGTAGTTGTATAATTGGTTTGATAACTACATCAATATAGCTCAATTTCAACTAGAACTAATCAGACTATTTTGAAAAAGAGTCGAAATCTACACCCCAATGTGATCAATCAATTGTTGACGAGCATTTTCTGATAAGTTGTGCCAAAGCTTGCGGAAAAACCAGTACTTTTCGCCGTAATTCACGAAGATTTCATCACCCTTTTTGATATCCTGTCGGGCGTGGATGGTCATGATTTCGCGGCTGAAATCAATTTTTTGTTTTGTGTTTGGCTTATCACTGAAAAAACACAAATTAAAGCCATCTCAACTCTATTAAATCTCTTTTCTTGACGACCAATAATCTGGTTTGCGCTTTATGTGCATTATAGCAAAAACAATTATACCGTCAATATCTAATGAGTAGATAATGCCATAGGGAAATTTCGAAAGTGAAAATCGTCTTTCGTTTGGTGTTAGAGGAGTTCCTGATTCAGGATGACGTTTGATTGTTTGGAGTGATATTTCAAAATCGAGTATGAAATCAGCACCGAGTCCCGGTTCCTTGTTTTCATACCATTCTGTAATATCTTCAAGTTCATGAGAAGCTTTAGAATGTAAGACAAGTTTCACTTAATCAGTTTTTTTTTCGCTCTGTAAAGTGCTTCAGATTCGGTAATCAGTGTTGCTTTACCGGATGCGAGTGATTCTTTTCGACGTTCGATCTCTTTTATCCATGCCTGATCAATATCGTTCAAATCGTTGCTAAGCACTTCAATATCGGGTAATTGATTTACCAGGTCATAAATCCTTTTGAGAGATTCACCTTCAGCACGAAGTGTTATTGTGGTCATAATGGTGTACTTTTTATTGTTGTATTAAACTAATTCAAGTAGATATTATTATCAAGTTACTATTAAATTGGTGTAGAGCTTCGTTAAGTTTATCCTTGTAGTAGACTTCGAACCATAAAGAGGATGGGAATCCCCCAATTTGTTTATATGACGTAAGAGTGTGTAATGTAAGTTTCGACAAAAACTCTACGTTTGGTTCACGATGTGTATTGATAAATTGGCTGAGAACCACAGCTGAGATCCCAAACTCACTTGCGAAGTCAATGCGTTTGGTGTACAGTATATCAGCATACAATTGTAGGAACTCTGCAAATCTGAAATGTTCTACATTCGAAGCTACTTCAAGATAGCGTTGCATCTTGTATTTTAATTGGAGTAAACGAGCTTTTCGAACGTCTGAGTCAGAAAGATTTTTCATCTTATCCACACGATACTGCATCAACTCCACGGCTTCAGAAACCATATGTTGCTTTGTTCCGGATTTTGAGTTTACCCCATATTCAGGATCCTCGAAATCAATTTTTCTACGCTTAGTCATGGTCATATTCCTCTATTAAGGTAAATATTTCCGGGATTGTCAAGCAAAGAACATTTCCCACAGGTATGAAATGATATTTTTGGATGTAGTGAGGCATAAGTTTGGTCTTTGGCACAAGTGTTACGCATGCTTTTTCACCGAAATCTTCAATTGCACGTTTAGATACGTATGTGATTAGATTACCGACAATTCGGTCGTATATCTTTGTGTATCCCGCATTCTCGATAGATACAGAAAGAAGCCTAATATGATGATACCATTCATCAGATTTTGTTTGGATGGAAATAACCCCCAAAATGTCATTTATGTCAACCCGGTAAAGTTTTAGTACTTCAAAATATTTTTCTTTCTTCCAGTCAAAAAAGAATCGTTCAGGAGTTAGCCTTTCGTAATCATGTAGATCAACTTGAGTGATCACGATTTTATGACGAATCCCGGTTGAAATTTCTTCAATATACATTCAAGAAGATACCAAAAATTAACAATAAATGTTAATAATAATATATTTATATACAATATATGTTAATTTAGGAAATCATTTTTGTAATAGAAGTACAAAAATTTGGGATTTGTAAGACATAATTTATTTATTAATCCATTCAGACTTAGATTCACCAATTGTTATTTACAGGTTATAACCTTATATTTATATATAATAAAACAGGTTAAGACCTTATATGGATACTAGAAAATTACAAATTGAACAATTAGAGCGAAGAATTAAGTTTTTTGCCGAAGCCCAAAAACTTCCAAATCCACCGACAGGATGGATCAAAGCAGTCCGTTTAGCATTGGGTATGACGCTACAACAGTTGGCATCTAAATTAACCATTACGAATCAAAGTGCCCGTGAACTTGAAATCCGAGAAAAAGAAGGCACGATTACACTCAAAACGTTAAGAGAAGCTGCGCAAGCATTGGATATGGATCTTGTGTATGGTCTGGTACCTAAAGATGGGTCATTAGATAATTATATTGATAAAAAAGCGCGTGAAATGGCAAAAAAAATCGTTAATCGAACTTCAACGACTATGAAACTTGAAGATCAGGAGAATACTCAAGAACGAATCCAAAAGGCTATCGAGACGCGAACAGAAGATATAAAACAAAGTCTGCCGAAAGCACTATGGGATTAGATTTAGATTACATTGACGGACAGACTCCACTGGATGAAGATGAAAAAATAGGTCTCTTAATTCCAACAATTGCCACACGTGAAGAACTAGATGAATTTGAACAATTAAATATTG
>DLXM01000071.1 GCA_003448835.1 Bacteroidota bacterium
TTTATTGTCACTTTCAGCTTCGATCTGTTTCAAAGCGTCCACATTCCATGGATTTAAAACCAACGGTTTTTCGCAGATTACATCAGCTCCGGACCGCAAACCAAATCGAATGTGAGCATCGTGTAAGTAATTTGGAGAACATATACTCACATAATCCAAAGGTTTCCCATTTCGACGAAGTTTATCGATGTGCCGATCAAATCGCTCATACTCTGTGAAAAAATCTGCGTTGGGAAAAAAACTGTCCATAATTCCGACACTATCAAAAGTATCCAATGCAGCTACCAGATCGTTGCCGGTATCTTTGATCGCTTTCATGTGACGGGGTGCAATAAATCCAGCTGCTCCTATTAATGCAAATCTTTTCAAAATAGAATCCCTTTTAAATTTTCTTTACTGTGTTATTCAACTTTTGATATTTCTCTCCGCTTTCGGGACAAACAGCAATTTCATGATCATCAAAATGTAGCCGATGACCAAATTCACTCATCCACCCAATATGACGGGCCGGATTTCCCACTACCAGCGCATAATCAGGAATTTCCTTGACTACAACCGCTCCTGCCCCAATAAACGCAAACTTACCAATGTTATTTCCGCAAACGATGGTTGCATTGGCACCAATACTGGCTCCAAGACCCACGTGAGTTTTAGAGTATTGTCCACGACGATTTACGGCACTTCTGGGATTCACCACATTCGTGAAAACCATCGAAGGACCCAAAAATACATCGTCATCACACGTGACTCCGGTATAAATGGAGACATTATTTTGAACTTTGACATTATTTCCCAGGATTACACCCGGTGAAACCACTACGTTTTGTCCGATATTACAATGTTCACCAATTACACAATCGGGCATGATATGAGAAAAATGCCAGATTTTAGTACCGGATCCAATGGTACAACCGTCATCAATGACGGCCGTTTCATGTGCAAAATAATCAGCCATGTTTAAAAAAGTTTAAAGTAGATTGGATAATATATTCCTGGTCTTCAGGTTTCATTTCAGTGTGAATAGGTAGTGATAGTACCTGTTTACACAAGGATTCAGCCACAGGAAAATCTCCTGCTTTATACCCGTATTGTTGGTAAGCGGATTGTAAATGAACCGGCAACGGATAATAGATCATCGTTGGGATTCCAAGATCTTTCATGTACTGCTGAAATGCATCCCGGTCGGTATCGATCAATTTTACTGTGTATTGATGAAAAACATGCGTTGACCAAGGGGTTCGTTGTGGAATTTGAATTTGATCATGTCCATTAAAGGCTTCATCATAAACCGAAGCCACATGTTGCCGCGCGGCGGTATATGAGTCCAGATAACGTAGTTTTACACGTAGGATCGCAGCTTGTAAGGTATCTAAACGGGAATTTACTCCGATGGAGTCGTGGTAATATTTACGTGATTGGCCATGATTGGCAATCATAGTCAACTTTTTAGCAAGGAATTCATCATTGGTAAACATCGCACCACCATCACCAAAACACCCCAGATTTTTAGAGGGAAAAAATGACGTGGTGCCAATAGTACCCATCGTACCGGCTATCGCTTTGCGCCCATTTTTAAAAGTATACTCTGATCCAATTGCTTGGGCTGTATCTTCGATTATCGCTATGTGGTGTATGTTTGCTATCTCGAGGATTCGCTCCATTTCAGAACATTGACCGTAGAGATGAACCGGGACAATAGCAATCGTTCTGGATGAAATTTTAGATTCTAATTGATCCGGATCCATCTGAAATGTCTCAGGATCAACATCAATAAAGACCGGTTTCAATTTTAAAAGTGCAATGACTTCTACAGTAGCGATATAAGTAAAAGCCGGGACAATGACTTCATCTCCGGGCTCACAATCCAATGCCATCAATGCAATCTGCAAAGCATCAGTACCATTGGCGCATGGAATAACATGATTCACACGATGATAGGAAGCTAATTCTTTGGCGAACTCTCCCACTTCAGGACCATTTATATATGCAGTACTGTCAATAGCATTCAAAACAGCTTCATCAATTTCAGATTTAATTCTGTGGTACTGAGATCTTAAATCCACCATTTGAATATTTCGTAGTACATTTCCCATTCTACCTAATTCCACCCTTTAATTTTTTACGGATTGTAAGTTCAAGTCTTGTATTAAACATGTCATTGCCAGACAAATAATGCTGATTTAGAATAAAACTCTGTTCCAATGCAGCAGATACTTCAAGTCCATATCTCCAGTTTCGTGTCATATCAAAAGCCACTACATATTCAGAATTTCTCATCTGCCATCGCTGCTCAATACCGGGATTCTCGGCAATAATCTGTTCGTAATAGTTTCGATTCCTGGATACATTATCGAGCAAAGTATTGTGGTAAACAATTCGACTCAATCGTACGCCATACTTACCATCGTTAAAATAATAATCGGCTTTAAGATTTTGGGCATTTCCACCGGGACCAAAAGCAGATCCAATCATTTGCCCTTTATTTGTAAATCCAACAGTTTGATGCGCATGTGTGTACCAAGACCCCAACAACCCAAGATCATCATAGCGCGGAGGTATTGAACCAAGACCACGAGTATAGGCACTTCGAGT
>DLXM01000232.1 GCA_003448835.1 Bacteroidota bacterium
TTTTTAAGCCATGATTCTTTCCAGATCACTGAAAACACCACGGACAGCTGAACAGGATTGATCCAATAAAGCTTTTTCGTCGCTGTTTAATTCGATTTCAATGATTTGTTTGATTCCACCTTTACCGAGTTTTACCGGTACACCAACGTACAAATCACTAATACCGTATTCACCGGTTAACCAGGCAGCACAAGGGAAAATTCGATTTTGATCTAATGCAATTGCTTCTACCATTTGTGCAGCTGCAGCACCCGGAGCATACCAGGCTGAGGTTCCCATTAATCCAACCAGTTCACCACCACCTACTTTGGTTCTTTCAATTACATCAGCCAGTTTTTCTTTGCTAATGAGTTGTGTTACCGGAATTCCAGTAACAGTAGTGTAACGAGGTAATGGAACCATTGTGTCGCCATGGCCACCAAGAATCAATGCCTGAATGTCTTTAGGTGAGACTTCAAGTTCTTCAGCCAGGAATGCACGATAACGAGCAGTATCCAGAATCCCGGCCATTCCCATAACACGTGAATGATGAAGGCCACTTGCTTTCCACGATACGTAGGTCATAACATCCAGCGGATTAGAAACGACAATAATAATGGTATCCGGAGAGTGTTTGACCAATTCTTTGGTTACTGATTCTACGATTTTTGCGTTAATACTTAAAAGGTCATCACGGCTCATACCTGGTTTACGTGGAATTCCGGCTGTAATGACACAGATGTCAGAATCTTTGGTATCTTCATAGTTGACGGTACCTTTTAATCTTGTATCAAAACCATGGATAGGGGCAGTTTGCCATTGGTCGAGTCCACGACCTTTTGATGGATAAAATGTTTTGTCACCTTCTTTTCGTTCGAGGTCAACAAGAATCACCTCATTTGCGAAATCTCTTTGTGCGATGGTCAGAGCTACAGTTGCTCCTACGTTTCCACCGGCGCCTACAACAGTTACTTTCATTGTTTTATAGTTTTTATGAGTAATAATATTTAATGGTCTGGTTTGTTTCCCCGCACATCCACACCCCACATTAATTTATTTCTGAGCGTGTCGAAGTATGTCTGTTCCGGAAGTTTAATAAGATCGATCGAGTGTAATGATTTATGAATTTTAACCACTAATTCATTGCCTGTAATATCCGAAATTTCGCCGTCTTTTGAAAAGATAACCTCTTGATTTTTGATGTTTGCTTCAATAGTTAATGGTTTATTTGAAGGTAAAACCAACGGGCGTGTAGTCAGTGTATGTGGATTGATTGGGTTAAGTACCATCACATCTGTTCCGGGCATCACAATAGGGCCACCGGCAGACATATTATATGCAGTAGAACCCGTTGGTGAGGCTACGATGAGTCCGTCAGACCAATATTTATTGATGAACACATCATCATAATAAGCATCAATTGTGATCATCGATCCCTTTGGACCTTTCGAAAAGAGAAATTCATTCAGAGCAAAATGCGTTGACCCATCGGATAAATGAGCTTCGAGGAGCTGGCGTTTGTCGATTTCAAAATTTCCGGTAGTGGTATACTCAAGCGCAGTTTCGATTTTATCCTGCTGAATATTGGCCAGAAAACCAAGTCTGCCAATATTTATTCCCAGTATTGGTTTATTCTTCCCAACTACCAAACGTGCTGCTCGAAGCAAGGTACCATCTCCACCAACTGATATAACTACATCTGCAGCATTAATTGCCTCGTCATCATCCATTACGATTTTAGGTAAATGCTGACAGGTATCTGCACAAATCGCAAAAACCGATTCTGAGATATAAATTTCATGATTATTTGCGACACACCACCTAATAACTCTTTGGATGAAATCCCTGACCGGAAAATTTGAGTTATATGAAATAATCGCAAAATTCATGATGTTCGAGTAATAACGCAGATTATTTTTTAAGTCCTTTGAGTTGTTTTAGACCTTTAACAGCTTTTTCACTCAATAGGTTTGTTTCATACATGCGAACTCGTCCATTTTTGAGTCGATGTCTTTCAATAGCTAAATCCAGTAAACGAACTAAAAGTCGTTCGAAATTGAGCCCACTGTGTTCCCACAGATAAAATGAGAATGACCCGGGAATGGTATTAATTTCATTAAAGAAAATTTCACCGGTTACAGCATTTCTAAGAAAATCGAGTCTGGCGACGCCACTGCAATGGAATTTTTTGAAAATAGTGACCGATAACTGCTGAATTTCTTTAGTAACGTTTGCATCCACTGGAGCAGGAATAATTCTATCAGCAGAAGCCATCCCTTTTGTAGAATCACCTTGTAGGTACTTATCCTCGAATGTCAGTACTTCTTTGGATGCTTTTGGATGTTCAAGTACACTTGCTTCGGCGTTTTCTTCTGTTCCCAAAACGGAACAGTTAATTTCCATAAGAGGATCTACACTACGTTCGACAAGAAGTTGACGGTCATAACGGAATGCGTTTTCAATTCTGTTAAGGAGTTCAGCTCTGTCTTTTGCTTTCGAAACACCAATACTACTGCCCAAACTTACGGGTTTGACAAATAATGGGTATCCTAATGCTTCCATTTGAGTGATTAAATTCTCCTGATCGGAAACCCACTCAGATTCATAGAAGCATACATCCGGGACAACGGGAATTTGATGTGCGCGACAAATTGTTTTTGCAGTAAATTTATCCATTCCCATCGAGGAACCTAAAACGCCGGAACCCGTGTATGGCAGATTAAATGTCTCGCAAAGCCCTTGAAATGACCCATTTTCACCATCGCTACCATGAAATGATATTAGAACCACATCAAAAGTAAAGCTCATCGGTTTTTTGAAAAATCCACCAGATTCAGATTCAACCAGAATTACTTTACCGTGATCATCCTGTTTGAACGTACATGGACTACATTTGGAAAGAAGAACTGGGATATCCTTGAATTCTTCCAGGACTTTTAGAGCTTGCCCTGTATACCATTTACCGTTTTTAGCAATATACAGGGGTATTATCACGGCATTGGTCTTATCGAGTGCAGACATTGCCTGAATAGCAGTTAATACTGAAACTTCGTGTTCAGGTGAAATCCCGCCAAAGGCGATTAAAATTTTCTTTGTGGTCATGGAGTTACTTTTTCAGCAATTTCGAGTGTAACATGAAGATACATATTTTGAAGGATGAATGAATTGTCGAATTAGTTTCAATATTTCGTTTTTTGTGAAAATATTGCGATGTTACTGATTCGGAAATTTTTAGTTGAATCACCCACTTTCGTTGTATTGTTATGAAGTTGGACAGATCGTATAAAATATCTCAAATGATCATGGTCGGGTTACTTATAACCGGGATATGGTATGTTAACGCCACATCCGGGTTTATAAGTACGGAGAAAAGCGATTCTGTAAAATATTTCTCAGATGTTTTAGAGGGCCCTTATTCAGTTCATGTAATCGAAGCGGACTTAACGAACGATGATGTTTCGTTGATGGCATGGCGTTCCGGTGGACTCAC
>DLXM01000226.1 GCA_003448835.1 Bacteroidota bacterium
CCTATATGCCAAACTGTGGATACCGTATCACCTGCTGCTGCAATATCAATTGCTTTGCCGGGAATGTTTTCCCATTGTGCATTAACATTAACAGCGCTTACAAATAACATAGCTACCAGTATCGATGACCAGCGCCATGAAAGTATATTTTTAGCTGTAAAAAGAGTCTTCATCATTTTTTGTTTTCTAGTTATGGGGAGAGTTTTTTATTCTTTAGAACCCGAGGACCAAGATTTATGATCTATATTAATTATACTGATTTATTTACTTAAAAATTTACAGATTTTAATGCTTCAAAATGTTTTTGTCTTCCAGAAATTGGATCAATGCCGGAAGCAAAATAATCGATGCAAAAAGTGTAGTGATCAATCCAATAAAGGCTACCATTCCTATTGATTGGAGGCCAGGATGAAAACTCAATAATAGTCCAATAAACCCGATTAACGAGGTTACTGATCCAATTGTACACTGTTCTCCGGTAGTTCTGATAACCTTCATGATTGATCCTTTACCGAGTTCCTGATACCTGTGTACTAAATGGATCCCATCATCATTTCCAATCCCCAACATCGCCGGTAGTACCACAATATTGAAGAAATTCAGTTTCAGACCGAACAATTCCATAAAAAAGAGCATCCACATTAGACCAACCAACAATGGAATCATTGCTAAAGCAGCCCATTTGAAGGAATGGAAGTAAGCCAATACCACAAATATCACCAGCACAATGACCGCGATAACCATGTAAGGCGACTCCTCAAGCATTAAACGCATCATGTCTGCCGCCACAAGTGAGGTAGATCCGGCGTGATATTCATTCCCATCTTCAGTCACAATCGTGCCAATATCACGAGCAAATTGCATCGACACCCGTCCATCGGACAAACTCACAGACGGATAAATAATCACAAAAGTCCCAACGTGACCCTCCCGATCAGTAAACAGATCTTTCAGATAATCCGGTACATTATCGATATCAACTTGTTCTGTAGTACTTGAGGCTCGTCTTAGTCGTTCGATATCTTCATTATCACTTTCTCTGATGAAGGTATTTTGTAATTTTTCTCTCACCTCTGAAATGTGATCCAGTCGGTTCGAAACACTTACCTCATCCAGCGGAAAACGGTCTTGCAAAGTTATTACATCCTTAACAGTTGTAATGGTAGTATCTGTTGCCAGTCTCTCTCGTATCGCAGCCGCAATTTTTAACGCTTCTTCCTGTGTATCGGCGACAATGTAAGCCGGATTAGATCCGATTCGGCTACTGGATTTTCCATCAACAATGGCTTTTTTTGCAGCATATTCAGGATATTGCGGATCCAGATTGTTGAAATTATATTCGAATTTGATCTGGTTTATGAAAACAAGGGCAAGCACCATGATCACGGAACCAAACACCAAAATAGTCCGATGAAAGGGCACTCTGCCACCTTTAACATAGACATCCGCTTTTTCAACTTTTGCTTCCAGATTTAGTAATGGCGTTTTTTCAAATGCAACCAAAATAGCAGGCTGAATGAAAACCATCCCAATTACAGAAAATACAATACCGGTACCTGCGATTAAACCAAATTCACTAAATCCGCGAAAATCGGCGAAAATCATGATAAAAAGAGCAATAGATGTGGTCGCCGCACCAATCATAATTGCTTTTCCGGTGCTAAGAAATGTGTTTTCCATCGCTTCATTAATGGACTTGCCATCTCCGCGTTCTTCAGAATATCGTCCATAAAAGTGAATTCCAAAATCAATCCCAAGACCGAATAACAACAGAGCCAGTGTGGATGTCATCAGGTTCAGATTTCCAATGATAGCATAGGCCAATCCAAAGGTCCAGCTAAGTCCCATAGCCAGGGGGAGTCCGATAATTAGAACTAATACCGGTAGGCGAATGATCTCGGACATTAAATATCTGAAATTGAATACCCACCCATGTTTTGCGACATACGACTTATATAAGAAATATAACACGGTGAGTAGAAGTACAGCAGAAACACCTGCACCAAATGTTTTTGCAACGTCATCACGGATGGCTTCAACCTGGACCACGCGATGCATGAGGCGTCCGGCAAGAACAATTTCCATATCGGGATGGTAAGACTTGGGGTCCATTTCAGCGATAAGGTTTTCCATATCGGCATAAAGTGCCTTGATATAACGGACATTGGTTTGAGATCCGCTTGGAAAGAATCGCAGTGTCATGGATGTCCCATCATCATGAACCGGATATTCTTCGCCAACTAACCAATCATAAAGATCCCGGAATTCCTCAACCTCATCAACTAATTCATTATCCTCAGGTTCTTCTTCGTCATCAAAATCAATAAAAAATGGATTTACCTCCAGGGAATTTTTCTCAATTTCTTCATCCAGATAATCCAGAATGGTCGAAATTTCATCATCTGTAGCAAAATAAAGGGCATTATCTTTGAGATATTCTGTTTCTCTCATGTATTCAACGGTCGCCAGATAGGTTTCCGGCGAATCACCACGTCTGAGTTCCATAGCACGTGGAATAAGGTCATCCGCAAATCTTTTCGTTGCTTCAAATGATGGACTTACTATACCAACTGCAACGTCACTTCCTTCACCGCCAACTCTTGCCCGAACTTTTTCCAACGCAATAACGCTATTGTAATCTTCAGGGATTAATTTTGAATAATCGGATTCAATTTCCAATTTCATCGCATAATGGAGTCCGACTGCGGACATCCCAAATGCAAAAATAAGTACTAAAATGTAATTGGATACGATGAATGCAATGAGCTTACGAAAAAACGATAGTGCCATACGATTATTTAATATGCTAATGATGCTTTAAAATGCAATTATGCTACAATATAAGCGAATCTTAAGCCTAACGTAAATAAATTATCAGGCACAGAAGAGGTCGCATGATTTGTATTTAAGATTGATGTAATTTATGGTTTATAGAATCGAAGAGGTATCACATGCTAATGCAATACACGTTTTAATCTTACGATTCGTTATCCTCATATATTTACGCGTATTGAATGCATCACCAGGTAATAAAACCCCAAAATTTACGAATTCGAATGATTTCAAATCAACTTAAGCTAATTCTTTTCATAGTTCTCATCACACTAAATATCGGTGTAACGCCGTCGGACTTATTAGCTCAAGGGATGCGAATGACGCCAACATCAGCTAATGATATTTGGCCTAAGACCATGGATTCGGCGAATTATAATGAATACTGGAATTACCAGATGTATTTTGACAACGGAATGTCGTTGTATATCATTTTTTCGGTATCGGATTTCGGTCGGCTGAAATCATCAGTGAGTGGAATTCGGGTTTCAATGTATGGATTGGATGAAAATGCTTATCACATAAACCGTGAGTATCCGATTGAAGATTTACACTTGGGTAAAGCGGATTTCGATTTTGACATAAATCCACGTCAGGACAATATTTGGTTCAAGGGCAAACTTCCGGAATCACATGAAATTTATATCAATACCCAGAAGCACGGACATCGTTTTAAAATCCATTTAAATCTGAGTAATATCCAGCCCGGATTTATGCCTAACAATGGCGAATATATGATTGATGATCATCGTGTTGGTATGGCAACTCATATTCCCTATGCCCGGGTTACCGGAACCACGGGTATCAATGATGACGTGCGAGAAGTAAAAGGTGTGGCTTATATGGACCATACCTGGCAGTATCAAAATTCTTCTAAAAAATTACAAAGCGGATATCGATTTATTAAGCATATAGATGCAGCAAACTGGGAGACCATCTATTTTATGGAAGCTGATGTCAAGCAGGGCAGGCCATATATTGGATATCGATTGTCTTCAAAAAATGGCAAAGTCCGAATGGATGAAATCGCAGCTGTGGGGAATTCGAATCCTAAAGACATTGAATCAGCAACATATACCATCAACTTTGCAGATCAGGAATATGTAACATTGACGTCTCACAAGATTCAGGACAGAACCTCAATATTTGCAGATTTAAATTGGTTTACCAAGAACATTATGAAAACGGTCCTTGGCGGTGAAATTATGGATACCCGTGGTACTACAACGTTCAATGTCACCGGAAATCCACCTCAAATCGGTTATTTCAATCAGTTTTCATTGAAATAATTGCCTAAATAGTGAGGCGAGTAGGATTCAAATTGTTTTATTATCAAACATTCAATTGTTTTATTATCAAACATTGATTAATTTGTCATAAATAAATTAATCAATGAAAATGAGTACAAAATTAACCCAAATACAAATTGGTCAACGACTGACTGAACTTCGAAAAGTGAAGGGATTGTCACAGTCAGACTTAGCTAAAAGAATTAAAATTTCCAGATCATCACTCGCTCAAATTGAGTTAGGAAACAGGGGAGTGGATTCCCTTGAATTACAAAATTTCTCAGTGGTTCTGGGTTTTTCACTGGATGATTTTATGTCGAAGGATTTTACAGCGATTAAGAGACTGGAGAATCGCGATGAGATAAAAATTGAAGAACTTATCGAACGAATATCTGTCCCAACATTGAGTGTTAACAAGTTTAAAAATGTGCTTTTATACATTCTTGAACGTTGTGGAGGTAAACCTAATGTTGGAGAGACTGTACTATATAAACTTCTTTATTTCTCTGATTTCAACTACTATGAATTGTATGAGGATCATTTAACCGGTGCCAGTTATCGCAAGTTGCCTTTTGGACCCGTACCTCAAAAATTAGATTCAATTATCGATCAGATGCTTCAAGAGGGCAGGTTACAGCGAGTTAAAACTGAATATCATGGATTTTCCCAAACTCGTTATTTGCCTTTAGAAAAAGCCAATCTAACTCATTTAAAAGCAAGTGAAAAAGAAGTTATTGATAGAGTTATAGATCAAATGAGTGATTGGTCAGCCTCAGCTATTAGCAATTATTCACATAAAGACATGCCTTGGTTAGCATCAAAGGAAGGTGAAGAAATTAATTATGAGTTAGTTTTTTACAGAGATGCTCCCTTTTCGGTTCGAAATTATGGCGATGAAAACGATGAACAATGATATTTGATGAATTAACAGAGTTTAATAAGGATTTAAAAAAGCTAATTAAAAAGTACAGGTCGCTTCCCGATGATTTGGGCGTCGTCAAGAAAGTGTTGGAAGTCACCCCTGATGAAAGACCACCGTTCAGTTTTCGAATTGATAATCTGGGAGTAGAATCTTGTATAATTAAAGTAAAGAA
>DLXM01000091.1 GCA_003448835.1 Bacteroidota bacterium
CTTAGTTGTAAAAACATGATACGCAATGGATGTTTTAATTTAAAAAGTCGGATTAAATCTAAGCCATATCACCGGTGTAGTAGTCAAATCATTTGAATTCCAGGCTGCCTCAAATCGCATTGCACTTAAATTTACACCAAATCCAACATCAGTTTTAAAATCCTTCAAACTGAAATCTTCAAATCCATCCATCAGTTTCAATCCATTTCCTGATACTCCATTCGTCCATCCCATATCAGCAAAAAATGAGAATTTGAAGGATTTCAAATCAATATCTAGCACATCTTCCATGTAGATTTTTCCAGCCTCAAAACCAAACATGAGTTCAGTATTAAAAAGGACTGAATGTGATCCCATCATACTTTTAAAGGGTGTTGCCCGCATGGTACTGATACCCCCCAATGGGATATGTTTAAAATCCGGAGCATTCCCGGTAACAGAAACTAATTTTAATCGATTTCTAAGAACTGCTGATTCATCCAACACAGCAATTGATCTCAGTTCCGCTTGTACACGATCATAAGAATAATCGGAATTAGACGATATCATATCAGAAAATTCACCGGTCAGATCAGCCGCTAAACTAAATCCGGGTGATAACATCGCATCTTTAGGATTAAACTGAAATCCTGTTTTCAACAACTGGAGTTTTCCTTCGTCAATAGCATGATTTTCACGGACATTACTACCATCCCCAAAGACCGAAAAATCAGAGTTCTTAGCTAATGAAGTGTAATCATCGTCAGAATATGCAATGGTCAGTTCTACTTTTTGATCAGGACGATACACTGCATAAAACTGAGTTCCCATTCGGGAGTAATAATCCATAAAATCATGTACACTAAAAAAGGAGTATAACGAATTCTCAGTCCAACCTACCCGCCATTGATCCTCACTATCTGTGATTCGCTGGTGTGTGGCGCCAAGAATAAAATTGCGATTAAATCCAAATACTCGTTCAATTCCTACAGTATACAACCAGTCTTTTCTGCCAAATGAGTACCCAACTGCCCAATATGGATTCAATGCTCGATCGTTTTTACGTCCCCAATCAGCATATCTTTCAGATTGGATTCCCAAATAAAGTGCATCAACACGATTGAATCTTACCCACGAATGCATCCTGTCTAAGTATGAAAATCCAGGATTAGAACTAAATCCACTAATATCACGATACCCATCATCAATTCCACCACTTCGAATTATCCTTTTGGATCGATCCGACACTCGATTAATCATTTCATCAGTTGAAAACCAATCTTTGAGCGGTTTTGTGAAAAACGGATCATTCTCAAATGGATCTTCATCCGGATTTTCATGTTGTGCAGTCAAAACTACAGGTGCAAAGATCATTAAACCGAGTAAAAGTAAAAGATATTTTTTCATAGGACTTCGCAATATTTAGTTTTCTGGATGAAATTTCATTGCCAAAAGAGTGTAATCATCTTCCAGTTCCTGGCCTTTGATCCATGTAGATACAAGATTTTCCAATTTATCAAGAACCGAATCAGGTGATTCATGTCCCGATTCAACCAAAGTTTGTACGATAGCATCAAGACCAAGTTGCTCTCTGTTGTCATTAAATGCTTCCATGATTCCATCACTCATCATAATCATCATATCGCCACGATTAACCGGTTGATTAATTAATTCATATGGATAATCGGGCATACTTCCCAAAGGCATCCCTTTAGACAACAATGTTTTGACTTTCCCTGTTTTACTTTCATAAAACAAACATGGAGGCATTCCGGCACCAACAATGTTTATCGTTTTTCCGTCAAATCTGGCAAGTGTCAATGCCATGTAAATCATTCTTAAATTCATGTTCTTCAGACCATGGGACATCAACCTGAGAAGTGGAACTAAATCATAATTGTTAACAAACGATTTGAAATAACTTTTAACGGCTGCTACAACGATACCGGCTTTGACTCCATGTCCGGTAGCATCACCGATCACCATTGTTATTGTACCATCATTCCCCATTGCAAAATCGTAATAATCCCCACCTACTTCGGTTGCAGTTTTAATCCGTGCGGACAAATCGATCGAATTTAAAGACGGCAGTTCCACCGGAAGCATTGATAATTGCAATTGACGTGCTTCCTCAAGCTCATTCGTCTTTCTTTCATTATCAGCTTGTAGTAGTAAACGCTCTAATTCTTTTTGTTTGGATATACGTTCTTGTTCAATTGTTTGTTCTGAAAGTGCCTGAACTTCCCGGAGTTTATCTTCTAACCGGACATTGGTTTCGGCAAAGCTACGCGACAAAGAAACTGACATGGTGATTAGCAGTACTATTATCCCACTTATGCTTGCAAATTCGGCACTCCCGGCAAAAATTGCGTTAAAATACTCCATATTTACACCGACGGCATATATTTCGGTAGACATAAACAGAATCAGCCCAACAGAAAACACTAAAGCACCTTTATGTCTTTTATAAGCCGCAACTAACAAAATACGCACAATTTCGAGTACAAAAATGGATCCCAAAACCAATAATATTCGCTCGAGATACACATCCGAATTCGAATTAAACGTAAAACCCAATGATAGAAAAGCCAAGGCGAAAACATAGAATTGTTTCGGTATTTTGTGATAATACAATGAGTAACTAAATAGCAAAAAGAAAACCATTGTCAGCAGGACAAAAATCAACTGCATCTGGATGATATTAATAATTGCTAATCCGGATGTTGAAAAATAAACCTCGTAATTGAGGTAATTTAATATTCCAAATGTTGCTGTAAACATCGCAAAAAATAGATTTTGACGAAGTTTAGGATAAAACAGGAATAACAATAAATGGATTATCGTAAAAACAAATAAGACTCCACTAAATAAAAATTGATGTATTGTTGACGTACGGGTATTTTTCATGACACCCGATACTTGATGATTCATTTCGACTAACAAATATCGAAATCCGGCGTTATATCCTGAGCCAACAAATTGATTTGCCCGATGATTGGAATATCGTACTGCTATCACATTTAAACCCGCTTCGGTAAATATGAATGATTTTGGTAATCTTTCCTGATATCCAACTTCTTCTAAGGAATCACTGGAAACAACACCAAATGCATATATCAATTTGCCATTATGATAGATTTCAGAGGCTCCGCTTTGAGTGTTAACATCAAGAGCCAATGGTACTCCAACCAACGATTCGTCCACCTCAATTAATAACCGGAACCACCCTATTCCATTCCATTCAATCAAAGGTAATTGATTTGGACCCAGTAAAGTACTAACTGATTCCCAGTCCCAGTCATCAATTTCAAGTTGTGACCATGAAATGTCATCCCCGGCTTTAAACTGCCACAAATCCGGTAAATATATTGTTCTGTAATCATTCTCAAGATCTGATGAATCTATAAAGTGCACATTGCCAAATTGAACATTATTTGCCTGTGCAATTGGCATGGCCAATACAAATAGAAAAACAATATGCAGTAGATATTTGATCAAAATGGGGTGTTTGATTACGTCGTATCGAGTTACTGTTTTATCCGCACGTTTACGATTCCCAGTTTANNTAATTGTACCGGTGATATATGTTCGTTGGACATCGCCCACAAAGGTATCAAAAGAATCCAAATTGACACTCTGACCATGGAAATCAAAACTGAAAGCACCGCTTCTTGGTATCCTGGCAGTTATATTTCCGACTATTGTCTTAAGATCGACTAATTGATCAACCCTTCGTGCCGTATAATCAATATTTCCATTGGTACTTTGTACTAATGTACTACCTCGAATTTCGTCAAGGGTTACATTTCCGGAAACAACTTTTATTCGTGATTCACCCTGAACATTATTGTAATTGATATTGCCATGAATAGAGTTTGTAAAAACAGTACCCTGATGAGAGTCAACCACAACGTCCCCGGAAGCAGTACTCAAACGGATAGTGCCCTGAGTTCTGTTAACGTGGATCTCTCCTTTGCTGGTTCGAGCGTCCATTTCACCACAAATTCCTGAAATTGAAATATTTCCTGCATTCGTTATCAAAGATGCATTTGATTCTTCAGGTACAAAAACAACAAAATCAAATGCGGGTGTATTTGATGACCATGCAGAATTTTTTGTACTGATTACTTCTGCATAGATATTGTCATGTCTTTGACGAAAAACAAAACGATAGTCATCTAAACGTTCCGACGAAAGTATCGCAAGCCCTCTTCTGGTAACATACATTTCAATTCTGACTTTCCCGTCATTACTCTTTTCTAATTTAATTGATCCATTGTTAGATCGGATCGAAACAGTTGGGGTATTACGAACTTTAAATTCATGTACAGCATATGGCTCCTGTACAGTTGAAGTAATTCCAACATTCGGAATTGCATTCAGATTCCCTGAATTTTCTGCACCTCTGTTTGGTACTGTTTGATGATTCTCAAAAATTAATGGCTTATGTATAATTTGATAACTTCTATTTATCGAAGTTATTTCAGATGTAGTTACTTGTAAAGCATCATCACGAAATTGAAAATCAGATTGTGAAAATGCAGAATCCGCAGTATTAATTAATAAAACTACAGCAAGTAAACTAATTGTTAACCAATGTTTTAAGTACATCTTTTTCATAGTTTTTCGTCAGGATGTTATAACATACCCTTTTGGTACGAAAAAGCCACTTTAGAGTTTCAAAATCGCCCGATCAACCTGTACTCTGCATCGCTGCGGCAATGCCATTTACACTAATGAATAATAACGTCCGGTAAGTGTCCTTGTTAATGTCAGGATCATTGTTCCAGCGTTGCATCATTTCAAATTGTAAGCAGTTGAGCACATCGGTGTATGGATTCCGTAGTTGGATAGATTTTTTTATAACCGGATTAATGTCCATTAATTCTTTTTGACCACAAATTTGGTTGATAAATGACGATGAAAGGTCAAATTCTGTCAAAATTTGATCATGAATTTGGGTTGTAGATTTTTGCGCATACATTTTTGCCGTATCCAGGCTTGCGCGACCCATTTCACGTTGCGCATTATTTACAATCGCACGGAAAAAATCCCAATTTTTATACAAAGATTGTAACTCAACCATGGTTATCGAATTAGAATTTATGGCATCCTCAAATGCACTTCCTAATCCATACCAACCTGGCACATTATAGCGGACCTGCGTCCAGGAAAACACCCAGGGAATGGCTCTTAAGCTATCAAAATCAACTTCATTTGATGACTTCCTTGAAATTGGCCTGGATGCAATAGGTAAATGACTGATGTGTTCAATCGGTGTAACTGACGTATACCATTTCCAGAATGATTTTTGATCGATCAACTTCCGATAAGTTTGCATCGAATGTACTGATATTCTTTCCATAACCTGAGCATACGTTTCATCCGGGGCATTTTTAACAGTTTTTAGGCCAATGTCACGATTGGCCGTTGCTTTGATCATTGCATTAACAACCTGTTCGAGGTGGCGATGTGCAATTAATTTATTCGCATATCGAAATGAAATTACTTCTCCTTGCTCTGTAAATCTGATTCCACCGGTATGACACTCCGGAGGCAATGCAATAACAGCCTGATTTGCCCTACCACCACCACGTCCAACTGTACCACCCCTTCCGTGGAACAAACGCATGGTAATATTATACGATTCTGATGTCTGCGCTAAGTTCTTTTGAGCCTTATGCAAAGCCCAGTTAGCCATCCAGTAGCCACCATCTTTATTACTATCGGAATACCCGAGCATGATTTCCTGAAATTGTCCCCTTGCTGATAATAGCATCTGATAAACAGGATTTTCGTACAGGGATTTCATCAAAGTATGTGAACGTTCCAGGTCATCTATGGTCTCGAAAAGTGGAACAATGTCAACCATGCTTTCAATTTTCCCATTTTTATACTGAATGAGTCCGGTTTCTTTGCACAAAAGCATTGCTTCCAGCATATGACTAACATGATGTGTCATCGATATAATTAAACTACCTACTGAACCCGGATCAAAGGTGCCAAACTTTCGGATGAGATTAAGTGCACTAATAAAAGATCTCGATTGTTCGGTTAAATCGGCATAAACTGGTGCAAGTGGACGAGGCTGAAGGAGTTCCCGTTGAAGTAACTCATTTTTTTCAGACTCCGACATTGTTGAATAATCATCAGAAATTCCAGCAATACTTAACAATTCAGCAACTGTAGAACCAAAAATATCTGAATGTTGTCGTATATCCATTGCACTTAAAGAAAACCCAAATGCATTAGCCTGGATTCGAATCCTACCTAAAAGTCCGTTTTGAGCTATCTGACCAAAACCGGAATAACTTAATGACTTGAAAATCAAGTCCAGGTCAGCACGGAATTGATTAATATTATATGAACTTTGTAAAGCTTGAAAGTTTGACTCATTTTGGTTCAATAAACTGGTACTTAAGCGTTCCAGCATGCAGTTTATTTTCAGTCTGTAATATTCATGCTTATACGTTTCGGTGATTTTTTCAGGTAATGACAGATCTTTAATTTCACTATTAACGTTATCTTTGAAGAAGTCCGGTACCTTTGTTTGTCGGTCCGAAATACTCAGTTCACGGCGTAAATCAAGTAATGATCTTCGATACAATTCAATCGCTGTATTATGTTGTTCAATCAGAGCGAATCGGGTTACATCCGTTGTAACTTTTGGATTCCCATCACGATCACCACCAATCCAGGTTCGATAACGAATGGGTGCTTTTAGCTGAATTTTTTCGCCATAAACATCCGTTGTTACATTTTCTATTTCACGAACAATATCCGGTACGAGGTCCCAAATTGTTGAAATAAAGAAATACAATCCATTTTTTACTTCATCCTGAACCGTAATTTTGGAACTTCGAATGTCATCAGTATTTAACAATAAAACGATATAGTTGTAGATGGTCGATATGACCGTGTCATGCTCAAGTGTTGTTAAATCATTTCTGCCCAATTCAGAAAGATTTCGAGCAATTTCTTTCTGGATATAAAGAATACTTCGTCTACGAGCTTCTGTTGGATGTGCAGTCAACGTAGGTTGGATATCAATTTTGTTCAATAAATCTCTGGCTTGATCAAAATCTATATTATTATCCTTTAGATATACGATAGCCTGGTGGATCGATTCCGCACGAGACATGCCCTCTTTTAAATTGACTTCTCTTTTTCGATTAATTCGAATGATCTCTTGTTGTTCAGCTTTATTGATCAAATGAAAAAAAGCTGTAAAAGATCGTAGTAACCAATCAAGTTGAGTAGTATTTAACTTCTTCATATCAGCTAATATTTCATCGCGATAATGAACATTATCTGGCTGATACGAATCTTTAAATCTTAACCGAAAAGACTCTACAAGATTGTAAATTTCATCACCGGCAAGTTCTCTGACCGCATGACCCAATAATTTACCTAACAAATTAACTTGTTTGCTTAGATCTTCTGATATCCCCATTCCTTCGGCCTGAATCTCCAGACCTTTCCAAATTTGACTCATCTTCTAATCACCCCTATGTATTTATTAATTCATCCCAACTGAGAAAATAACAATCATTACTCGAAGAAAATTTTGCTAATTTCTATAATTCACTAGAATATACAACATCTCAGTGTAAAATTGATTCTAATCAACTATGGCTACTATTTCGAGACTTTGGGTCACAATTTTTTTATCATTATTAGTTACTTACCCGTTGTTTGCTTACCAGTCCAACACACCTGATACGACAACATCAGGTCCTAAAATTGGAGTTGTGCTCAGTGGAGGCGGCGCGAAGGGTATTATGCACATAAGCATATTAAAGGCAATGGAGGAAGTAAACATGCCCATTGATTTTATTGGTGGGACAAGCATGGGAGCTATAGTCGGTGGGATGTATGCTATCGGGTATTCAGCTGACGACTTGTACGAATTTGTTCGTGATGTGGATTGGTCAAATATGCTGACCGATCAGGTATCACGAAGATTCATCCCGATTGAAGAAAAAATGTGGGATTCCAGATACATGTTATCATTACCCATTATCAATAACAGAATTTCGCTACCAACCGGATTAATTAGCGGGCAGGAAATTTCTAAATTTTTAACCCGACTCACACTACCGGTTCATGACGTTGAGAACTTTGATGACTTTCCTATCCCGTTTGTTGCTATTGCTACTGATTTAGAAACCGGATTACCAATAATCATGAGAAATGGTTATTTGCCTGATGTCATGCGATCCAGTATGTCTATTCCATCGGTTTTTTCCCCACATAATGTAAATGGAAAAATATCGATTGATGGTGGTGTGGCAAGAAACTTTCCGGTAACTGATGTACTTGAAATGGGAGCTGATTACATCATTGGAATTAATGTATCATCTACCGGAGAAAGAGCGGATACATTAAGTAATATCGTATCCATCATGGAACGTACTATTAATTACCGAATCGTTCAAACGACGCTGGATCAAGCAAGACTTGTCGATTATTTAATTCAACCGGATATCGGTGATTTTAATATGGCCGATTTCGACAATATCCCGGAAATTTTAAGACTTAGTAAAGAAGCAATTGAAGAATTTAAACCAAGACTTAAAGAAATTGCCGATAGTTTAAATGCATTACGAAAACCAAAAGAAAAATATCGGTACTTACCCCCTGAAATAAATGAACTATTCATTCAGGATATCATTATCCATGATACAGAACGTACCCAGGAAAAAGTGATCTTATCCGAATTTAAAATCAAACCGGGCACCTGGGCATCCCCTGAATCGATTGAAATGGGAATTGACAGAATATATTCACTTCAGTTTTTCGAGACCGTACGGTACCGTCTAGTCCCAACCGAAACTGGTACTATTGTCCATTTATATCTAAAAGAAAAACTGGATGACCAATTTCGTGTAGGTTTACGTTACGATAATCGACACAAATCTTCGTTACTTTTTAGTGCGTCATTCAGGAATACCTATAAACCGACATCTACTTTACGTTTTAATATCAGACTAGGAGATGAAACTTATTACGATACACAGTTTTTTTATTATGTTGGATTTCGTCCTAAACTAGGAGTTTCAACCCGGGCAAATTTTTCAATAATACGTGACGATCTATTCGATTCCAATGGAAATATCTTTGCCAATGTTGAAACGGAATCGGCAAGAGCTGAATTTTGGGTTGGACCCGTAGTTTCATCCATGCTTATTATGGGTGCAGGGATTAGAGAAGAGTTCTATCGATTACGCAGGATCGTCGGTAGTATTCCGGATGAAACAATCTGGAAAAACAATCACAGTTTTTTTGCCTTTTTATGGCTTGATACCAAGAATGATGGGGTTTTTGCTACTAATGGACAGATGTTCCGGGGTGATTATACTCAATCCTTTAATTGGTTTGGGAATTCTGTGAAATTCAGCGAATACAAAGCCAAATGGGAAAATTATATACCAATTACGACAGGTGTTACAGGGCTTCTGAATTTTTATACCTCATTTACGTATGGAGAAGTCCCTTACCATCGCAAACCTTATTTGGGTGGTTATGACAACTTCCCGGGATTTTATAAAAATGAAATCATGGGCGATTGGCTGAAGTCCGCTCAGGCCGGTTTACAAATTGAGATGATGAGAAATAGATTTTTAATTGCAACGTATAGTGCAGGACAAGCATCAGATGTGAGTAAACTAGATACAGAGCTTTATCCGGTACTTTATGGATGGAATTTAACCGCAGCCGCAAAAACTGTAATTGGCCCCATTAAGATTGGCATAAGTGGTAGCGAAAGACACCAACTCCTTTACGATATCCGTGTGGGATTTGATTTCTAAGGGCTTCAATTATAATCTAAACGGCAACCTCTTGCAATTCTTTTTGATTGATTGCATTCTTCAAGAAAGTTGGAATAAAAGCATCATAAGTAGCAGTTAAAAAATTGGGGTCTTTTAATCGATCGATCAGCTGATCAAATTTTTCTTTACCATGTCGATCCAGACTTTTCTCTCGGGTATGGTCTCTTGAAAAATGAAACAACATTCCCTCAGGATCAGCCTCGGGGTGAAATTGAGTCCCGATAATTTCATCTGAAACTCTCATTGCCATTACCGCACGTTCCAATGGAACATGGGGACGATCTTTTTCGATTGCCAGTATGCAAGCTCCCAATGCTTTTATATTTGTGGTTTTAGGTTGCAAAACCTGCCATTCTCGAAAATCTGCAGCATAAAATGGATCTGTCAGCTTTTNNCCCGGATTTAGTTGGATGCACCGGTAAAATCCCGAATGAATCTGACTTCCTTTTAACAACTTCAGCCAGGTCAAAATGACGACACATCAGTTGAAAGGAGTGACAAATCATTAATGCATGTTTTTTGGGATGATTATCCTGATTATAAGTCCACAGTTCATCCATCCAGTTAAAGAATTTCTCTTCCCAAACACTTCCCACGCCATCAAATGGGCTTCCGGGTCCACCCGAAGATATATAAGCATCGAATTGAAGACCTGGAATCTCCTCAAACTGTCGGACATCAAAAACTTTATAATCAATCTGAAAATCATGATAAGTACCGCTGAAATCAGATAAGATTCCTTTTATGCATCTGATTCCCTGATTTTCAACACCGTTGTTGAGATCCAATACCGCAACCTTAAAAACTTTACTACTCATTATCTAACGTACCTTAATATAAATGCCGGCATTGATCCACCACCTGCTGTAACATTGGCTAAATTGCTGGTTGATGTTCGAACCAGACACCCTCCCATCATCGGACCATTCAAATATGGGTCAAGATCAACGACAGTTGGAATTTGATGCCACCCTTTTTCGGTTTTCATCACAAAGGGTTCTTTAGATATATCAACCGTTTCCTGAACAACGTATCCGTGTTCAAGTCCATAAGTGATTGCATTGGACCACTCTTCGTCGGTCGCCTGAAATCCTAAAATAACTCCTTTCCCACCGTACTCATCGTTGGGTTTTATCACAAAACTTTCTCTGTTTTTGTAGGCATATTCCAGCATATCGATCATTCTGCCTCGATACATTGTTTTTGTATCCCTGAGTTTACGCGTCCATGGAATATGTTGACGAATGGTTTGAAGCTCAAGAGTATTTAAAATACTGGTGTATTTCGGATCTGTTAAAAACGAGAAAATTGATTTTTTGTGTACAAGTTTTGTTCGAAAACTATTCAGGTAGCACGTTTTCTGCGCTCTATATCCCTCTTCGTAGGCCACACATTCTCCCCTTATTGCCATGAACTCGTTCATTAATAATCTTCTGTAGAGGATGTCAATTTTGCGACCATTCGCGTAGATCCATCCATCTTTTAACTCAAGATTACGGGGATCACTAATTTCACAATCATACCCATGTCGATGTAAATAGTCACGAATAATATTAAATTCATGAATCGTTGGAATATCAAGAAAATCTACAATGCAAAATGTTGGTTTTTCAAGTGTTCCGTCAAATTCCTCATGATAGGTTCGTAACAAACCATCGATCAAATGTTCAAGTGGAGAGACAAATCGAACAGGATATTTCTTTGTAAATTCAATAAATACAGGCATCTCGCGATATAGAGCAGCCAGATTGTGGATATAACCAATACCGGCAGGACTTTCTGCATTTAATTCAACAAACTTAAATGAATCCGGTGTTAAAAAAGCGTCTAATCGGGCAGTAGCAGATAAACGAATAATATTCGTTGGAATTGCTGCAAGTTCGATTTCTTCCGGAGTTAATCCAAGTTCATCCAATGAATGAATATTATTAAAATGAGCTTCAGCGATTTTTAATATCGACTGTCTCAATAAATAGACCGTATCCTGAATGTGATTGTAGGTCGATTCAGCAAGAAATGCCGGGCGCAAACTATAGGTTAGTGGACGATCTCCAAAAAGTAGCTTTCTATCCTTTTGTTCCTGTACAAACCAATTTAACTGAGATCCAGCAGCATCCAAATCCCTGGTAATCAGATCATTATAATGATCAATAGCCGGTTGAACACTAACCCTCATATTTATTTAATGCTGATTGAACGTTAAAATTAATTGGCTTTGGTTTTTCCAGAGCTTTTTGAACTGCAAATTTGCCCAATGAGTTTACGATCCATTCAAAATTATCTTTCCCTACACTATTGTAATCTGCATCCGGTGCCGGATTCATGAAATCTATGGCGTAAGGAATTCCATCCCGAACGGCAAACTCTACCGTGTTCATATCATAACCCAATGCATTACATAATGCCAAAACATCGCGTTTAACTTTTTTCTTCATAGCAGCAGTGGTTTCTTTTCCACTGACAGACGCATAGCGTAAGTGATGTTCAGCCGTCGGATTATATGGCATGATATGGACATCTTTTCGACCAATACAATAACAACGGAAATACTCATCAAAATCGATATTCTCTTGAAGCATCATGCAATCCGTGCCTGAATCATCATATGCTTTGTAGAATTCCAATGCTGATCGCACTTTGGTAACACCCCTCCAACCGCCACCATCAAATGGTTTGAGAAATGCAGGAAATCCGATGTAGCCAAAAATTGATTCCCAGTCGATTGGATATTTCAGATTTCGAAATGAGTTGCTTTGAGTATTTGGCGGATGTTGTTTATGAGGTAAAATAACCGTTTTAGGAACGGCAACACCGACCTGCTCAGCAATAACATTATCAATAAACTTGTCATCAGCACTCCACCAAAATGGATTATTGATGATATATGTGCCTTTTATTGATGCCCATTTCAAATAAGAACGATAAAATGGTACTTCGTGAGAAATCCGATCTATGATTACTGCATATTCCGGGTCGTTTGACATGTTTACTGAATCAATGCTTACGAACTCGGCCAGAACGCCTTTTCCTGAATATTTTTGATTTATATGTTCGATTAATGCTTCTGGAAATGAGGATTCCATTCCTCTCAGGACTCCGATTTTTTTCATAATAATATCACAAAATATGTTTTTTGATCATGTCCCGCCACCATGGCCAGTCATGTTTAGTTTGATCACCCCAAATATCAAGTACATGAGGAATTGATTTTCGATGTAGTTTATCACTCATATCAACGGCAGCATCCAGACACATATCCCATTCACCTGACACTAATCTGATATCTAATCTTCTGAGTGACTCCAGATGAAAATGATCATTCATATTAGGGATATAATCAACCGGATTATTGAAATACACATTATCGTCATAGAATCCATCCATAAACGTTCTGATATCGTATTTCCCGCTCATTGCAACAAGTTTTGAAAATAGTTGAGGATGTTTAAATACCACATTCAATGCATGGTAGGCTCCAAAACTTGCGCCGGCAACAATGATGAATTTGTTTTCATTTTGGTTATGAATAAAAGGTACCACTTCATCGGTGATATAGCTGTCGTATTGACGATGTCGAACTATTCTTACATAAGGATCGGCCATTTTGTTATAAAAACTTTCCTTATCAACCGAATCGATGCAGATTACCTGATTGTATCCTGCTTCAATTTGATACTTCATAGCATCAATCATCTTAAAATCTTCCCATTCGTGAAATCTTCCCATACTGGAAGGAAATACCAACAAGGGGACGCCACTATGTCCGAAGACAAGTAACTCCATATCCCTGCCCAAACTGGGGCTCCACCATTTTACATATTCCCTTTTCATAAAGTGGATTTAAATCGTTAAAAGAATTTTTGCGAATAGGTTTAGTGACCTAAGTGCTATAATAACGATAAATGTACCAAAGTATGAAATAAAAAAAGGATGCCTCTTTCAAAAAGCATCCTTTAAAATGATATCGTGGGATTAGATTAATCCTCTGTGTCTTTGCTATGCTTGGTGTCACATAGCCACCACAACAGTCAATTTGTGGTGTTACACAAGGATACCGTTCTAATCTTACCAAATAATTAACATGGTATTAATTTAATGTTACCTATGCGATTTAAATGATGGTTCCGTCCTTCAGCACGCTACCTTTCGTAATAATTACAATGCCATCAACAACCGAATGGGTATCGTAGTGTCCTTCAGGCAAATGATTTCCACCGTTAATTCGTACGTCATTCCCAATACGTGCATTTTTATCAATAATGGCATTATTAATATAACATCGCTGTCCGATACCAATAGGTGGAACATCGCCAACTTGTTGTAATTCTTCGACTGAGGCAAAAATATCATTACCCATGATAATTGAATTGGCAATTGTAGTACCTTTTCCAATTCTGGATCTAATACCAACTACAGCACGTTCTATTCGACTTGCTTCAATGATCGATCCCTCAGATACTNNGCGTTCAAGTGTTGTACCTGATAATTTTGAAGCAGGAAGCAACCTTGCACGAGTAAAAATCATTTTGCGTTCATTGTACAAATCAAATTGAGGTAACTCATTCGTGAGTTCAATATTGGCTTCGAAAAATGATTTAATAGTTCCAATATCCGTCCAATATCCATCATACAAGTGACTGGTAACTTTATATGAAGAGTTAATTGCAGATGGAATAATTTCTTTTCCAAAATCTTTTGCTTCCAGATTGTTATTGAACAAATCCTTCATTACCGATCGATTGAAAATATAAATCCCCATAGATGCTAAATAAACACGACCTTGTTTTTTCAAAACTTCAGGAACTTCAGATACCCAATCACTTAATTCATTGGTGGATGGTTTTTCAATAAATGCGGGTATTGTTCCATCCTTATCTGTTTTCATGATACCAAATCCGGTTGCATCTTCAGCATTTACCGGGATAGTTGCAATACTCACATCCGAACCCATTTCAACGTGCTGGAGCAGCATTTTCCGATAATCCATTTGGTATAATTGATCACCGGAAAGGATCAGAACATATTCATATTCATGATTTTCAAGGTGATGGAAAGACTGTCTTACTGCATCAGCAGTTCCCTGAAACCAATGCTGAGAACTTGGTGTTTGTTCTGCTGCAAGAATATCCACAAACCCACGACGGGTGAATGCATCAAAATGGTAAGTATTCTTTATATGTCTGTTTAAAGATGCTGAATTAAATTGCGTCAGCACATAAATCCGCCGAATATCAGAGTGTAG
>DLXM01000064.1 GCA_003448835.1 Bacteroidota bacterium
CATCGTACAAACGATAAGAGTATCAATTACGGGTTCGATCATCGCTACGAGTCCTTCTCTGACGGGTTCGTTTGTTTTCGCAGCTCCATGGGCCAGTGCTTCGGTACCAATTCCTGCTTCATTTGAAAAAGCCGCTCTTCGGATTCCCGTTCTGATCACTTCACCAACAGCTCCACCCACAACGGCATTCCCTGTAAATGCATCTGTAAAAATCAGATTGAAGTAATATGGTATTTCTGAAAAATGAGTAAATACGATATATAAAACTGATACACTGTACAGAACAACCATCAATGGGACCAATTTTGATGCCACATTACCAATGCGTCTAATCCCGCCGAAAATTACCAATGAAACCAAACCAACTAATACTAATCCCATGATTGCATCAGATGTAAATGTTGCACCGGCATCAACAAACCCAAAAGGAACCAACATAAGATCGCGCACAACTTGTGTAAGTTGGTTTGCCTGAAACATTGGAGTACATCCAATTAATCCACAAACAGCAAACATGGTTGCCAGCGGTTTCCATTTTTTACCAAGTCCTTCACGAATCACGTACATTGGACCACCCTGAAGCTTCCCGGAACTATCTGTCCCCCTGAACATAACCGCCAAAGTACAGGTATAAAATTTGGTCATCATCCCAACTAACGCGCTGACCCACATCCAAAACAATGCTCCCGGCCCACCCATTGTAATGGCAATTGCTACCCCACTAATGTTACCCATGCCTACGGTTGCTGCTAAAGCAGATGACAAGGCTTGAAAATGGTTGATGTCGCCGGGTGCATTTGGGTCGTCGTATTTTCCCGTAATTATTGCAATGGAGTGCTTGAAATATTTGTAGGGCTGAAATCCGGAATGGAAGACAAAATAAAGTCCACCTCCGATTAACAAGATGAGAAGAGGCATGCCCCATGCATAATTTCCAAATGCAACGAATATGGTTTCCAGATATTCTAACAAAGTATTTAGGTCTGTTTCGGATTGCTATTGACGAGGCAATATATAAAAATCGAACTTTAAATCGAGTTAAAAGTATTGATCAATTTTGCACCATTTCTAAATGGACATCGAAATTGCAAAATTCCGAATCTAAGTCAATGGGGGAAGCGAAAGTCTATGTATTGATACTGAAAAATAAGCAATAACAAACGTCAGAGAAATAGCCATGAGTTTTCAACGGTTTATCCTGCGATAATTGGCTTGATTCCGTTAATAATGAACTGAACTCCAATTGCCAAGGCAATAAATCCCATCATTCTGGTGAATCCGGCCATCCCTGTTTTACCCAAAAGTTTTACAAATTGCGGCGCGATTCGAAGCACGATATATGCTCCGAGCGAACATAAAACAATTGCTGCCGTGATAAGGGCATAGTTTGTGAAAGAAAGGTCTTGAGAAGCAAAACTCAATACAACGGCAATCGATCCCGGTCCGGATAATAAAGGCATAGCGAGTGGACTAAAGGAGATATCCGGCTTTTCCTTGGCGTCGGCTTCATCTTCATCACTCAGTTTTCGACCGCCTTCTTTTGGATTGAGTAATGAAAAAGCCCAGCTCATAATCATCAGACCACCGGCGATTCGAATTCCTTCCAGACTTATTCCAAAGAAATTGATGATATAAGTTCCTCCGAACAGGAAACTTAAGAGAATACCTGTCATGTAGATGGTTGCTTTGAGAGCCTGCTGATTTCTACGTTGAATAGAGTCACCTTCTGTAAGCACTAAAAATACAGGCATCGCAGTAACTGGATTTACAATTGCAAAAATGGCAATGAAATATCCGAAAAGTAATGATATAAGGTGTGCTGAGGATTCCACGGGATAAAGTCTACGGCTGCGCGCTATCGGCAATTTAATTAATGAGTAACAGTTGGTTTTAGAGCTACAGGATAGATGCTAAAATTTCGATGGTTAATTTACGGTTTTTCCAACTGCTTTGAAATGTAGACTTTTATCTATTTAATAAAGGTTTCAGGTACTTACCGGTATGCGATTCTTCAACATTGGCGATATCCTCAGGTGTTCCAACTGCGATGATATTGCCACCTTCGAAACCACCTTCAGGACCCACATCAATAACCCAGTCTGAAGATTTAATGATATCCAGATTGTGTTCAATGATAATTACTGAATGCCCCTTATCAATGAGTCTGTTAAATGAGTTCAATAATCTGAAGGTGTCTTCAAAATGAAGGCCGGTTGTTGGTTCATCAAAGAAATACAAAGTATGATCAGCATCTTCACGCGCAAGGAATCTTGCCAATTTAACACGTTGAGCTTCACCTCCGGACAACGTTGTTCCACTTTGGCCCAGTTTTAAATAACCGAGTCCAACATCTTCGAGAACCTGAAGTTTGTTCGTTATACTGTCATGACCCTCAAAAAATCCCAGTGCATCTGAAACGGACATTTCAAGAACTTCAAAAATATTTTGTCCCTGATGTTTTACTGAAAGAATATCCTTTCTGTACCGCATTCCGTTACAAGCTTCACATGGGAGTTCTATATCAGCCAAAAACTGCATTTCAATGGTCTGGACACCTTCGCCCTGGCACGATTCACATCGTCCACCCGGAACATTGAACGAAAAGTGGCCCGGGCCATATCCCATAATTTTAGATTGTCGGGCATTTGAGAACAGATCCCTAATCCCGTCGAAAGCTTTAGTGTATGTCGCAGGATTTGATCGTGAAGATCTCCCGATAGGTGTTTGATCGACCATCTCGACGGATGAAAAATTCACTAATCCGGTTAATTTTTTGTATCGCCCTACTTTTCCACTCCAGGTTGCGGTTTCTTTCATGATTCCGGCATACAATGTGTCGTGTACTAAAGTTGACTTTCCGGATCCACTAACACCTGTTATACAAACCATTTTGCCTAAAGGAAAATCAACATCTACGTGTTTTAGATTATGTTCGGATGCCCCTCGTAGCTCGATAACTTTTCCGTTACCTTCTCGTCTGGTTTTTGGAACCGGAATACTTTTTCTGCCACTCATGAATTTACCGGTTAAACCGTTTGACGTAAGTAGGTCTTCATAACTTCCACTAAAAACGACTTCCCCACCATAAGTACCTGCAAATGGACCAATATCAATGATGTTGTCGGCGGCGGCAATCATTTCAGGATCATGTTCTACCACCAAAACTGTATTTCCGATATCTCTTAATGATTTCAAAATCTCAATCAAACGATCATTATCACGGGGGTGAAGGCCAATCGTAGGTTCATCCAGCACATATAGACTTCCAATAAGGCTACTTCCAAGAGCATTTGCCAAATTTATTCGCTGAGCTTCCCCGCCCGACAACGAATTCGTGAGTCTGTCCAACGTGAGGTAGTACAATCCGACTTCATCCAGATATCTAAGGCGTTTTCGTATTTCGTATAAGATTTGATTGGCAACCGATAACTCATATTCTGTCAATTGAAGATTGTCGAACCATTCACGCGCATGACCAATCGTCATTTCACTAATCTGTCCGATATGATGATCCTGGATTTTGACATAAAGAGCATCTTTACGAACCCGAAATCCATCACACTCCGGACAACGTGAGTAGCCTCGATAACGTGCATAAAAGACACGCATGTGCACTTTATAAAATTCAGTTTTAACCTCTTCAAAAAATGCATGTACGCCCCCGAATTCGTCTTTTCCCTTCCAGATAATTTCACGAAGTTCACGGGTTAAACTATGGTATGGAGTATCAATCGGATAACCGTATCGAGCACAAACCTTGATAAGATCCCGTAACCATAAATTGTTTTTGGGTCCATTGAAAGGAGCAATTACACCACCACGTATGGTCAAATCCGGATCTGGAATTACTTTATCCTCATCGATTCCGGCTACCCGGCCAAATCCCTCACAATGAGTACAGGCACCATAGGGATTATTAAACGAAAACATTTGGGGCGTAGGTTCGGTAAAATCGATTCCATCCAATTCAAAGCGGTCGCTAAACAAAAATTCTTCGCCACCTCGTTTTTTAAGAATACACCTGCCAAGTCCTTCCCGAAAAGCAATCTCAAGAGAATCTGCGAATCTTGAGCGAGCATCCGGATCATCTTTTTTTAAAGCCAGTCGATCAACCAAAACGCGATGAGAATCATGTTTTATGGATGATAACTTCACATTCGGTTCATTCAGATCAATAATTTCTTCATTTGGACCCAATAGTCGGGTGAAGCCACGTTCGATTAATGCCGAAATCTCTTCTTTAAGCTTTTGTTTTTCATGTTTTGGAAGCTTAAACAATACATAAAATCGCTCGCCATCTTCCCATTCACGGTAAACATCTTCTATGGAAGAAGTTGGGGTGTCTTTCTTGACAACTTTTCCAGAAACAGGTGAGAATGTTTTACCAATTCTGGCAAACATCAAACGCATGTAATCATAGATCTCGGTTGTTGTTCCAACGGTTGACCTGGGATTACTGGTTGTATTTTTTTGCTGAATAGCCATAGCCGGAGATATGCCCTGCATAAAATCAACATCCGGTTTATCCATTCTCTCTAAAAACTGTCGGGCATAACTGGATAGACTTTCAACATACCGACGTTGACCCTCGGCATAGATAGTATCAAAGGCCAGACTGGATTTTCCCGATCCCGAAACGCCCGTAATTACGGTTAATTTATTTCTCGGGATGGTAACATCAATGTTTTTAAGATTATGAACACGTGCCCCTCTTATGATGAGATCTGAGGTACCACGTTTTTTGGGCTTTAAATCAACGTTTTCTATCGTAGGATTATCCATTTACAGATTATTTATCATTAACCCTCTAAAATATGCCATATTCAATTAACATGTTCTGATTTGTTTATAAAAAAATTCATGTGTTAATACTTTGACCTTGTGTTTACAATTCAAAATAAAGGGGTGTTTTGGGTAGCTGGTAAAAAAATGGTATATAAATATGTCAAGAAATTGAAATCCAGGATGTTCAGTTGATTAATTCTTGTTAAAACTTAGTATTTAAGTATGATTACGCAACATTTTATTTTAGAGGTGACCTAAAATTTTATATTTTAAATCTATAAAAAATTAGTGGAGTTTAGCCTCAAATTTTAGAATTCTGTAAATAAGTAATGAAGAAACCCTCGATTTTTAGTCTCCTTATATCTTCCATTTCATTAATGGGCTTTTGGGTGATTATGAGCGGTTTTTATGATGTCATTCACTTATCGATGGGTGTATTTTCGGTTGTTCTAGTTTTGTATCTGAACTACAATTTGAAATCAGTCAGATTCTCTGAAGACGACATGAACGATATCAAAGAGCTCAATTTTTTTCGGGCTTTTTACTACGTTTTTTGGATGTTGTGGCAGATGATTAAAGCGGGGACGCATGTAGCTCTGATCTTGATCAAACCATCTATGCCAACCAAACTTCAAATGATTCAGTTTCGCGTTAATCTACCTAATTCACATGCCCGAATGATATTAGGGAATTCTATTACACTTACACCCGGCACATTGACTGTTGAGATTGATGGCGATCTATTTAAAGTCCACGGTTTAGACGATTCCTCTTTTGAGGGAATACTAAACGACGAAATGCCACATCAGGTATTAAAATTATTTCAAAACGAAATGCACCCCGTAGTGAGCGATGTTAAATATTTAAGTTACGATGATATCTAATGGAGAGTTTTTTTCTATATAGCGCTGTATTGTTAACGATTATTATTGCCGTTCCTTTGGTTAGGGTTATTAAGGGGCCATCAGTTTTGGATCGACTCCTTGCAACAAACGCAATCGCATCAAAGACCATTGTTCTGATTTGTTTAATTGGTTTCTTATTTGGACGAATCGATATGTTTATCGATATCACCTTAGCCTACGCCATCCTAGGATTTGTTGGTTCTTTAATTATAGCCAAATACATTTCACTGGAGAAAAAGGAGCCCGAAGATGGAAATTAAATCCATATTTGTAATCTTTTTTGTACTTGTAGGCATATTTTTTATGCTCATTGGTAGTATTGGGATCTTAAGGCTTCCGGATTTCTTTTCCAGAACGCACGCTATAAGTAAAAGTGATACACTGGGAATTTTGTTTGTGGTTTTGGGTCTGATTATTCACGACGGAACGCTGGTAAATAGTCTCAAATTGGGACTCATAATGATATTTATTGCATTAGCTAATCCAATTGGTTCTCATGCGCTTGCAAATGCGGCTCTTAAAAAAGGGATGAAACCCTTGTTGCACAAAAAGAAAAAGGAGAACTAAATGTTTTGGGAACTTGAACTTGTTTTATTTGTCTTCCTTGCTTTGGCTGCTATTCTTGCAATTGAAGCAAAAGACTTATTGGTTTCAGTTGTATTGATGACGGCATTTAGTTTCATTACCGCACTATTATACATTTCAATGGGTGCTGTGGATGTAGGGTTCACCGAGGCGGTGGTTGGAGCCGGTGTAACGGGTATTCTATTCGTTCTGGTACTCTTTAAAACTAGCAGGGAGACGAAAGATTGAAAACTATTAAAATACTTACTCTCGTTTTGTTCACTGGATTAATGGTATATGCCGCAACGGATTTACCCAACCGTGCTGATAATAATTCTGCGATGCATGCCGAAATAAGTCCAAATGGTGGACCGGTAATTGGTAATTATTTTATTCAAAACGCCTACAAAGATGCAAAGACACCTAATATTGTTACAGTAATTTTAGGGGACTATAGAGGTATTGATACATTTGGTGAACAATTAGTCATTTTTACCGCCGGTCTTGTTGGAATCTTAGTACTAAGAAAATCCAAAAAATTAAAAAAATGAATAAAAGGTTCCAGAGTCCAATAGTTCTACTAGGTGCCCGGTTCTTGAGCCCCTACATTTTTATGTTCGGACTCTATGTAATTTTTCATGGTCATTATAGTCCCGGTGGAGGATTCCAGGGTGGGGCTTTACTTGCCGCGGCAATATTACTTGTTCGGGTTGCCGGTGGTGAGAAAATTGGTCAGCTCCAGTTGATAGAAAAACTAACAACACCAATCGGCGTAATTGGGGTCATCATTTATTTCGGAACGGGTCTAAGTGCCATACTGGCTGGGGGGAACTTTCTGGATTATGGAGTACTTCCATTTCCCGGAGTTGTTGAACCGGCCTGGTCACGTTATATAGGACTTCTCATTATTGAAGTCGGTATTGGAGCCGCAGTTATGGCAATTCTTGTCATGATTTATGACAACATGATCAAAGGAGAAGATTATGATTGATTTCGCCCTCGGCCATTATGCGTATTGGTTTACTATGATTTTAATGGTAATTGGTCTTTATGGAATGATGTTCAAAAAGAACCTGATAAAAAAAGTAGTATCACTCGCAATATTCCAATCTGCCATTATTCTATTCTTTGTCGCAGTCGCTTCAAAATGGGATGCAACCGTGCCTGTAAAATCAGATTTGTTGCCGGTCGAGCAAGTGTCGAATTACTTAAATCCTTTGCCACATACTCTTATGCTAACTGCAATTGTTGTTGGTGTAGCAACCCTTGGGGTGGCGTTTACATTTTTGATTGCTATTTACAACCGATATCACACGCTTGATGAACAGGAACTCTTAGATAAAATGAATTAATGGAGTCGCATTACCCTGCTTTAATTGTGTTTACGTATGTTGTATCAGCAATACTAATTACATTATTTGCTTTTTGGAAAGAGCGCCTTGCCTACTTTTTTGCAGTCCTTGGAACTGGCACTGCTTCAGTTTTATCGGTGCTGGCCTTTCTAAACTATCTTACGGATGGTAGTCTTCGTTACTTTTTTGGCGGTTGGACACCACCTATTGGTATCGAATTTGTATATGATGGATTATCGGGCTTTTTCCTGCTAGTTATCAATATCATAGCACTTCTGGTTCTGATATACACCAAAAATCCGACTAACAAAGAACTTCCACAGAAAACGGTTCCATATTATGCCTTGGTAATGTTGATGTTGGTAGGTTTTAACGGTATAGTTTTAACCGGCGACCTATTTAATCTCTATGTCTTTCTTGAAATTTCATCGCTTTCCAGTTATGCATTAATCTCAATCGGAAACAAAAAAGCTCCATTTTCTGCATTTAGGTATCTAATTGTTGGCACTGTTGGGGGGACGTTATATCTCTTTGGTGTTGGATTTTTATATACGGTCACAGGCACGTTAAATTTGATAGACATGTCGACCATGTTGCCTGCAATCATTGAAGGTCGAGCCGTTTTCACTGCATTAATATTGATGGTTATGGGGATTGGAATCAAAGCAGCATTATTTCCAATGCATGGATGGCTTCCGGAAGCTTATGCTAATGCAGCTTCAGGTACAACTGCATTAATTGCCCCAATCGGAACAAAAGTGGCTGCGTATGTTTTGTTCAGGATATTCTTCTATCTCTTTGGAATTGAACTTGTCGATACCATTGTCCCGGTAACATATATACTTGGCGGTCTTGCTGCCATTGGAATTCTATATGGTTCCATTATGGCAATTGCCCAAACCGATCTGAAGCGCATGCTCGCGTATAGTTCTGTTTCCCAAATTGGATATATCATTTTGGGATTAAGCATGGCAAATCCATGGGGCTTTGCCGGTGCATTACTTCATGTATTGAACCATGCCGTGATGAAAGCCAGTTTATTTATGGTCAGTGGTAATTTGATGTTCAAAGAAGGAAACACAGATATCACGAAGTTCAATGACTCCTTTCGGAAGAAGTATCCAGTAACCATGGCTTCATTTACCATCGCTGCTATTTCGATGGTCGGATTACCTCCACTCGCTGGATTTTTTAGCAAATGGTATCTGGTATTGGGCACAGTCGAAAACGCAAATTGGGTCTTTTTGGCTGTTATTCTTATTAGCTCCCTTCTTAATGCGGTTTATTTCTTTAGAATAATCGAAAAAGTTTACATGAAGAATTCTGCTGCGGGGCAAGTGGTTGCCGATAATAGCCGAAGAAATGAAGCTCCGTTTAGTATGATTTGGCCATTGACCGTTTTGGCAGTGGCATTATTTGTTATTGGATTGTTTAATGCAGTCATCGTTGGGTTTCTAATGAATTTGTTTCCGATATAATGTTAATGTTGATATTAAATATTGATCAATGGATCAAAATCTGATTCCTTTATTTGCAATTCTGGTTTCACTCATTGCAGTGATACCGATTGTGTTGAGTTCATCATACCCGAACTTACGTGAGACCTGGACCATATTGGCCGGGCTTATTAAGTTTGGTTTAGTACTGACGTTGCTACCGGGAGCAGTTAATGGGGATGTTGTCGAGTTAGAATTGTTCGACATTTTACCTGGTGTTCCGTTTTTATTAAAGGCGGATCCTTTAGGAGTCTTTTTTGCAATCATAGCTTCGGGACTATGGATTTTTACTTCATTTTATTCAATTGGATATGTCCGCGGGGCCGGTGAGCATAAACAAACCCGGTATTTTGCGAGTTTTGCGGTCTGTTTGTCGGCTACCATTGGGATTGCATTTTCAGGAAATCTTATCACATTTATCGTTTTTTATGAGATGCTAACATTGGCTACGTACCCACTTGTAATCCATAACGAGAAAGAAAATGCCAAACAAGCCGGTCGAAAATATCTGGGATATACGTTAACCGCTGGACTTTTGCTTATTGCCGCGACCGCATTGGTATATCATTATACAGGTTCAGTAGAGTTTGTTCCCGGTGGACTGTTCGGTGATGTTGAATTACCACATACATCGATGTTGATCATATTTATTCTATTCCTTGGAGCTGTAGGTGTCAAAGCCGGTATAATGCCATTACATGGGTGGTTACCGGCTGCAATGGCAGCTCCGACCCCTGTGAGCGCATTGTTACATGCAGTTGCAGTGGTAAAGTCCGGTGTTTTTGCAGTAATTCGAGTCGTTGGCTTTGTTTTTGGTACGGAAGTAATGGGAAGTTATGGTTTAAATGACATTCTCATTGTGCTTTCGGGAACTACGATCATCGTAGCTTC
>DLXM01000256.1 GCA_003448835.1 Bacteroidota bacterium
TTCCGCCTTCATCAACGATAAACTGAACGACAACACGTCCCTCGATACCGGCTTTTCTTGCGATTTCAGGATATTTAACACGATTGTAAATAGCTGCCATACCACCGCGTGGTTCAGGCATTCTCTCTACAACGATGAAAATCTCAGGCTCTTCTTCTTCTTCAGCTGGAGGAGGAGGTGGTGGTAGATCCAATGGACCATCAAGATCCAACTCAAAACCAAGATCCAGAATCTCATCTTCAATGATCTCGTCATTTGGTACTTCTACCGGAACTGGTGGACGAGGTGGTGGTGGTGGAGTTTCAACTTGTTCAGTTTGTATAATTTCTTCGATTTCTACGATCTCTTGTTCTGGTAGTGTGAAATCTGCTTTTTCTCCACCCTTCATCGGTGCATTGAACATACCGATCATAATCAGCAAAGTTGCAATCATACCTGCTTGTAGGTAAAGATTGTAGCTTCGACGGAGGTCTGCCTCTGGTTTTTTTCTTTCGAGTGACATAATGATCTATTGGTTTGATTGATAATTGAGGTGCAAAATAACATATTCACATCCATTCGTCAAATGTGAAACCTAATAATACACCTGTTTAATTGTAAAAAATACAAAAAAAATGAACTTGTCCAGTCTATAGCATTAAAATGTCATGTCTTATGACTGATTTTTCAAAATATCTCTTTGGATTGCTATGAGTATATAATAAGCAATGATACAACCAATTCCATTTGCAATTGCATCTGCAAAACTGGCAGATCTATTGAATGGCGCCAGATATTGTACGATTTCAATAGTGGCACCAAACAAAAATCCAGTCATGGCAATGCGTAACATCGAGTAATTTATTTTGTTCGCGGTTGTGATGATAAATAACCCAGNNTCAAAAACAACCATATGGCCTAATTTGTCATAATCAAAAACAGAAGATTTTGGCAACGTTTCAGAAGGTGCCAAAGTCAAGTACAAAATAATTATCGTCCAAAGTGCGATAACCCATGGAAGTGATTGTTTAACGACTTGGTGATGAAAGATTGAGGAATTCATTTATAATTTACTGAAACAACTTTTGATGAATATGTGTGATAACCTAAACAAAGATCGGAATATCAACTTCTGGTATCAGAAACGACACTTGTAGCACCGTTAGTATAATTGAAAGAAGTCCACCTGAAATTACCTGCGCTTGTGTGTGAAACTGTAATATTACCCTGGCTGTTTGGACCATGACTAATAAAATAACCAGTATGGAGATAAAGATTAGATGATTCATTGAAAATGGAGGCCAACTTAATACAATAGATCCGCTCAGAAAGTAAATTAGCACTGCCGTTGTTCCCATTGCCATTGAATGGACACTTATTTTCCATTTTAAATTGATGAAGGCTGCGATCGTAGTATTGTTTATTGATATCATGCACAAAACCATGTAGATCAATCCGTTTGTAATGGAAAAAAACTGAAATGCCATCAGACCAAAACCCATACTCAATAATCCGTAGATAAATGGCATGTTCCGAGTTGTACGTTCCTTGATATCTATAGATGAAATGCGGCGGTTACGTTTCATCACGGTAAGGATGATAAATGGAATCAGCACAAAAAATAGAAATCCGATGGTGTTGACCATTAAAATCTGCACCGGATCGGATTCGAGTCTTATAGATGCATATCCAAACACCAAAATTGGTAACAAAAGTGGATTGAAAACCACCGATATGATTCGAGCGGCTCTGACAGATCGATTTCTATGTATTAGTTCGTTATCGGTCAAATTGCTTTTGAAATTGATGATTTACTCGTACACATTATTGCTCATATTAATAAGATCGGGCAAAAAGTACCATTTGTTCGGATGGATTTCCGGTTACCATACATTTACCGGCTGTTTTATGCGGATTATCCAAAGGAATACATCGGATCGTAGCTTTGGTTTCTTCTTTTATTTGAGTTTCAGTCTCAGGAGTTCCATCCCAGTGTGCATAGACAAATCCACCTTTTGAGTCCAGAAGTTCTTTAAATTCATCGTAAGATTGTGCGATGCTTGTGAGACTCTCACGACGTTTTAGTGCTGTTTGATACAGATTTGTCTGGATATCAACGAGTAAATTCTGAACTGTTTCCAGCACTGTTTCGACATCGATAATCTCCTTTGTTTTTGTATCACGTCTGGCGACCTCGAGTTTTTTATTGGTTGCATCACGTGGACCTACTGCAATTCGAAGTGGAACACCCTCAACTTCGTATTGAGCAAATTTCCAACCGGGCTTATAATTTTCCCGCATATCCAATTTGACACGAATTCCGGCATTTCTTAATTCTCTATTAAAAGAATCGATGTAAGAAATTACCTGAGTTCGTTCATCTTCGTTTTTCCAGATTGGGACGATCACGACCTGGGTCGGCGCCAGTTTCGGAGGAAGTACAAGTCCGTCGTCGTCGGAATGCGTCATAATGAGTCCACCAATGAGCCGCGTTGAAACGCCCCAACTGGTTGCCCATACATATTTCACTTGATTATCGGCATCCTGAAACGTGACATTAAATGCTTTTGCGAAATTTTGTCCCAGGAAGTGGGAGGTACCGGCTTGCAGCGCTTTTCCATCCTGCATCATAGCTTCAATACAATAGGTGTCGATGGCACCCGCAAATCGCTCAGAGGCAGTTTTGACCCCGGTGATGACTGGCATTGCCATAAAATCTTCGGCGAAGGTACGATATACTTCAAGCATTTTTTCGGTTTCTTCGCGCGCTTCGGACTCGGTGGCGTGAGCGGTGTGTCCTTCTTGCCATAAAAACTCCATAGTTCGCAAGAACAGACGGGTCCTCATTTCCCAGCGGACTACATTTGCCCATTGGTTGATCAAAATTGGCAATTCCCGATATGACTGGACCCAATCCCGATACGTATCCCAAATAATCGTTTCGGAAGTCGGACGGACAATAAGCTCTTCCTCTAATTTCGAAGTTGGATCCACCTCAACACCACCATTATCCGTACTGCGTAATCGGCTGTGAGTCACAACGGCACATTCTTTGGCAAAACCTTCAACGTGTTCGGCTTCGCGGGACAAAAATGATTTAGGAATAAAAAGTGGGAAGTAGGCGTTTTCGTGTCCCGTTTCTTTGAACATGCGGTCCAACTCGGCTTTCATATTTTCCCATATTGCATATCCCGTGGGACGGATGACCATACAACCACGAACCGGAGAGTGTTCTGCCAGTTTTGCTTCGCGGATGACATCCAGATACCATTGGGAATAGTCTTTTTGTTGAGAAGTTATGTTTTTAGCCATGAGTTGGAGTCGAAAATTTGAGTAAGATTTTTGTGAAAAAGACAGGTTTGTACGGTCAATTTCACGTTTTAATTCGTAATAAGCCCTCAAAATACGATTTTTTGGAGCTAACTGCAGAGTGGGAATTATCTTTTTTTATAAAAAGGATTTATTTCGGATGAATATCTGCTTATATTTGGAGTCTTGCTAATTTTTGCAAGGTATGGCGTGGTAGCTCAGCTGGTTAGAG
>DLXM01000354.1 GCA_003448835.1 Bacteroidota bacterium
TTTAGGAGCGCGATCGGAGCTCAGAATAATTTGTTTGCCATCTTGATGGAGGGCATTAAAAATGTGAAAAAATTCCTCCTGAGTTTTTTCTTTGCCACTAAAAAACTGGATGTCATCAACAATCAAGACGTCAATATTACGATAGAACATTGAAAATTCGCTGGCTCGATTATTTCGAATTGCATGGACGAATTCATTTGTGAAGCTCTCGGATGATATATAAAGGATTGATTTTTCATCACCGTAATCCTGTTTAATCTTATTTCCGATACTTTGAATTAAATGTGTTTTACCTAAACCAACTCCACCATACACAAAGAATGGGTTGAAAGAATTGTTACCAAGGTTTTCTGCAATGGCCATCGCTGCTGAACGTGCCAATCGATTACAATCACCCTCAATATATCGTTCAAATACATAATTTTGGTTTAGATTGGATTCAACCTTCGATTTTTTAAGTCCGGGTATTACAAACGGATTCTGAATGGAACCAGGATTATGTCCCGAATATCCGGTAAGATTTTGCGGTTTACTTGGTGGAACCGGTCGTTGTGGCATCCGAACGGATCGCTCATCAATTGGATTTTCAGACTTTTCCATAACTATAGAATATTCCAACTTTCCATCAGTTCCAAGAACTTTTGTAATGGTTGATCGCAACATGTTATAATAATGTTCTTCCAGCCATTCATACCAAAACTGAGAAGGCACCTGAATTGTCAATGTGTTATTCTCAAGTTTCACCGGTTTAATTGGCTCAAACCACGATTTGAATTTCTGATAATTAATGTTGTCTCTAATAATTTCAAGACAAGTTTCCCAAACCGCTTTAGCAGATTCTTTTGCCAAAGTTACGTACCTCCTAAATTGCCGTACCTATGCTTTTAATGTGAATTTATACCCAATTGACGCTTCCAAATTATTTGGGTTATCCACAATTGTGTTTTGTTGTTTTCGTATTTGACTGTTTTGAAGATGTGTATTTTTTCAACACGAATCAAATATCAATATACCCAAATTTCAAAGGTTATCCACATAATTATCCACATTATAACTCATTGGTAGACAATAAGATGTAATATTTTAAACATTTTTATAATTTACTGCTTGACACGTCTTAACATTGCGGTAACATTGTTTTTTACAAATCTGAATCACCTCGAAAAAAAATGAAAAAAGTTTTCCACATATTATCAACACGCTTTTATGGCTTGGATTCGACGATTTTTACAAACAAAAGTTCAAACGGATTGTACGTACTTATCTAACCTAATAATGTGGCTTTTAAAAATCTTGTATTGTGACCCAGGTCCTTCATAATTTGGTATGACCAAAGCTTAGAATCAAAAAGATTTTCGTTATCAGGTGGATGATCGTGATGGAGCTCAACGTATAGAATTCCACCGGTTTTCAGGTGACCTTGGGCATATTTAACCAGGCATTGATATACATTATCTCTATCATCACAGAATAGGGCCAGGTGTGGTTCAAAATCAATTACCTGTTTATCCATATCTGATTTTTCATAATGTGGGATATACGGTGGATTTGAAACAATTACATCATAAATCTGATCGGGTAAACTTTTCGAATTAAACAGGTCACCATTCAGGAATTTGACTGATGTTTTATTGGTTGAGTTATTTTTTCGGGCAACCGTCAATGCTTCTTCTGAAATATCAATACCTGTTAGAGCCCATTCAGGCATTTCAAGTTGAATTGCAATTGGGATACACCCAGAACCGGTGCCGATATCTAAAACGCTGATTGAATTTGAAGTCGAGTGATCATTTAGAATCAATTCAACCAACTCTTCGGTTTCCGAACGAGGTATAAGCACATTCTTGTCTACAAATATTTCAGCATTGTAGAAACTTGTAGAACCGGTTATGTATTGAAGTGGCTCATGCAAGGCTCTACGTTTTACCAATGCACGCAGTTCATCCAACTCGTGTGAAGTCAACGGACGATCAAACTGCATATATAAATCGAGACGTTTTACATTCAAGACATGAGATAGCAACCACTCAATACTTAAACGAGGAGATAAGATTTTTTTCTCATTGAAATACTCCGTCGCCCATTCAAGCATTCGAAGTACGGTCCAATCAGTTTTCGCAGACATTGCAGACTATTGTTCAGCTTCTATGCTTTTAGGAGCCATTTCCTGCATTGTTAGCCCTAATCTTCTTGAAAAATCAATTACAAAATCAGTGACTGAGTCGAAAATTGATTGTTCATCACTGGGTATACTTCCGCGAAATCCCATTCGACCACCGGTTGAGATGATTTCAACATTTACTTCTTTTCCATTGTATTCCATCACGAGAGTGACTGATATACTGGAATTCAATAATTTTTGATGTTCTTCATATACACATACATCAACATAACATAGTGAGCTATTTCTGTCTGATACAAATGTATATTGTGGTGATGTTCCTTCGATTACAGCCTTATTTAATCTTTTTAAAGAATCAACCGGACCATAAATCACAAATTTTTTTACTACGCTCATATAACTTTAATGGAATTATCCGTTATTTATTTACTTATTACGGCAGTGAATATACGTAAAACCACTGTGTTTCCTAAAACGCAAATCTTAGATAGAAGTTGTTGTTTAATTTGGAATGCTTTTAAAAAAGTTGGAGTTTAATAAATTATAACTGTAATGTTGAAAAAAACACTCTATGAAGAAAACGATTATTTTAGTTTTTGGGATTCTCTTTTTTATGGTTTTTGCCATAAATAGCTCGGTTGCGCAAACCGGCATCGAACCAGAAGTAAGAGAAATGAACTTGGTTAGATCCCCACTTGATGATGGCCTGCATAATGCATTGAGTTTCGGTCTGACATTAAACAACTTTGGATTTGGTTTAGGTACTGAATATCGCCGAGTAATCAGTCCTATGTCCGAATTTATCATGGATTTTCAAATTTCTGCGCTACGTGATATCACGGAACAGAATTATCAATTCTTTGGACAACAAATTATCCCGAATAAACGAAATCGTATAATGTCGTTTCCATTGATCGCAGGCTTTAAGCAAAGATTATTCGCAGAGTCAATATCTGATAACTTCCGACTTTATGTTTCCGGGATGGGTGGGGGTACCGCCGCTTATGTATACCCATACTATCAAACCCGGGATGTTTTTTATGTAATGTTGGATGACGCTGAGCAATTTAGCAATGGTGACCTTTCTGTTCAACAATATGGTCCGGTTGAAGCAAACACCGGACAAATTTCAAATGACATGTTTCAAGGTTGGGGCGATGGCGAATGGAAATTCGGCGCTGCAGGTCAATTAGGTGTTGGTGTGGACTTTGGCGAAAACTTTAAATCACTAACGAGTGTTAAAGTCGGGTTTACGTTTCAATATTATCCGGAAGGAATTCAAGTCATGGATCCATTACGGGTTCTGGGATATTTTCCGGGCAATGAAACATATGCCGATACCTATGTTGTTGCAGATGGAACACCAAAACAGAAATTTTTTGGCTCCCCATATATTACTCTTGTCTTTGGTCGGATGTGGTAAAAAAACCATCGGCCTAGCATGGTAATGAACTAATTTCTAAAACTTACCAGTACTGACCGATGGTATGGGTCAAGCTTTGTGCTCTCTTGAAGTGTGTCAATGTTAGTTTGAGTTGAAACAACGTTACTAACCATTACACTACTAAAAGAACATATTCAATAAACGGTCATATCTACTTTATTATCGGTACTATTTTATCGATAATCGGAACCTGAGCTGAAATCAATGATACACGGCTTTCTCTTTGATTTCAAAAGAAGCAGAAGATTCAGGTATAATTGGTAGAGTTATTAAAACTAAAGCCCCAATAATATTACCGTGACCATCCCTGACATTTCTGAAGTTGATTTCCCAATTCAATTTACGCTCTAAAGAAATTAATCGTATCCTTTCTATAAAGAGATGTAATCCAATAGATGGACTTTGTTGAACCTCGAATTGTTTAAGTTTCTTATTGGGAATGTGGTATGGAATCTCATCAACAGGAGTTTTTGAATTAACAAAGTATGATTCTTTTTCTTTGAATCCAGTGCCATTATCTTCTATAGCTACTATAAGTTGACCTATATGGTTCAAATATGCTTCAATACGTATTTTTGCAAAATCTTTTTTATTGAGTAGCCCGTGATTAATCGAATTTTCTATGAAAGGTTGAAGTATTAAAGATGGGAGCAGGCATTTTTTGGGATTAATTGATGGATCACACTCAAATTTAAACTCGATCTGGGACTCAAATTTTTCAGAATCCAGTTCCAGTTGTAATTTAATTCGCTCGATCTCATCTTCTAAACTATTTGATTTTTTGAATGTGCTATCCAATTGTAACCGCAATAACTTTGTGAATTTCATAATCATATCACGTGCTTTATCAATGTTTCCACTAAATAATAGAAACTGGAGTGCACTAATTTGATTATAGATCGTGTGTGGTTTCATCATCGCCATTAATGCCTGATGTTCTAGTTCAATAACACGTACCATATTTTCATGGTTAATTTGTTGTGCTTCAATTTCTGTTTTTACACTCCAACGAATTAATTGAGCCAACAAAGCTATAAATCCTAAGATTGTTATAAATATGAACCAGGAGGTCTTCCAGAAAGGTGGCAATAGGGTAATACTCATTCGTATTGGATCTGAGTATACACTATTATCTAAAGAAAAAGCCTCGATTTCAATGGTATATGAATCTGGATTTAAATATCGGAGATTTATATTTCCAGTTGTTGTTATAACCCAATCCGGACTAAGTTCAGGAATCTTATAACGATATTTGATTTTATTACCATCCCTTAAATAAATCCCACTAAAATCAATCTCCCATTGATTTTCACTGTGGTCTACTTCATAAGCATCCTTCACATCATAAGAAATGCCATTTACTTTTACATCTTCAATGATAATTGGGATTTTTTGACTCTCATATCCAAGAAATTCTCTTGAAAAAAGAGTAATTCCACGATTGCCAGAAATCCAGACTTTATTATTGGTTACATCGATTCGATTAATTTGATCAATATTTAATCCATCCGACCAGGAATAGGATAGTATTGGTAAATTTGAAAGTTGATTTGACAAAGTTTTTGAGGTGTCCAGGTAGATTTTATTAATACCCTGATTGGTACCAATCCACAAGTTCCCTGACTGATCAAAAAACGTAGACTTTACCAGATTACTTGTTAACCCATGTTCTGTTGTAATCTGTCGAATCGTGCCTGTTTGAGTACATTTAAGAATGAGTCCATTTCCATAAGTGCTTATTCCCAACCAAGATCCATACAAATTTTTGATGTCCAATATCTGGGTATTATTTACTAAAGCTGAATCGATTTTTTGAATTCCGTCCTGTTTCAGTTCATACAATCCATCTAACATACCTATGAACAGATTCCCATTTCGATCATATTCCAACGCAGTAATTCTCTTATCGTAAACTTCATCTACTTTATTAAATCCAGGTCCCGTATAACGTAGTAATTTTCGATTGGTACCTACATAAATTGTATCGTTTTTACCCTTAATTGCTTTCACTGAATATGAGGCATCAAACAGCCTTGTAGGTTCTGTCAGTATCATTGATTGTGATGAATTCACTGTTGTAGATTGCTTCCCAGTATCAATAATATCCAGCTCAAATACACCACCGATTGTACCTATTACTAGTTTTCCAGGTATAGGTTCTGAAAGCGTCTCAATAGATGAATTCAGCGGATTATTTTGTTTAATGAGAGTTTTAAATGTAATCTCTCCTGACTC
>DLXM01000111.1:0-5296 GCA_003448835.1 Bacteroidota bacterium
GGTTGCAAACTGACCACCAATATCCGTTAATTTGCGGGCCGGGAACGCTGCATTTTCAGGACTACCAACGTTTATTGTCGGCGCATCCCCAATTCGGGGTACCGTTACCACATAAATATCACTACCAACTTCAGCAAGTGCCTGGTCACCACGTGGTGCCATGTAAATACTGGATGCACGTGTTGGCTGAGTTTGTCCCGGAGGTGAACTTCCGGTAACTCCTAAATGTACCTTCTCATCGGTTCCATCAAATCGAATCGAAATCAATCCATTAGTGGAATGATTCAAGTAAATTCGATCGTCACCAAATATGAAATGTGGATTTCTACGTCCATCGGTACCTGAAATGTAATTTAAATCACCGCCGTTGGATGATACCCAAACAATGTCTTCAGCTGAAAATGGAAGACCCGGGCCCGGATACTCATTATAAACCCGGGCAACACCACGGACAGCTACTATACGATCTGATGATTTCGACCATGCTAGTTGCTGGTAAATTCCGGATTCATTTGTCAATTGTTGTGGATTACCACGACCTTTTGTTCGGGTTTTATAGATCTGGCCACCGGAAGCAGGATCCCAGGTTGCAAAGGCAATCCAGTTTCCATCGGGCGACCAAACCGGAAACGCTTCGGTCAAATTTAAGTTCGTCAACCGACGTGCTTCCCCATCAGGCAAGTCTTTCACAAAAATATTATTAAGTACTGTAAATGCAATTCGTTTCCCGTCGGGGGATGGAACTGCGTCACGAATTTGTCTTGCTGTAAACTCAGCTGTGTCTTCAATCGGATACTCAAAATTCACACGAGGCGCCAAATCAATATGTGTATCAACTTGAAACGGTATTTCGGTGGCCTGAGAACCTTGGGCAATTGGAACCCTCCAAAGCTTTCCACCCCATGTTGTTACGATAGCAGAGTTGTCGGGGGTGAACGTCATTGCAGGAAGTACATCACGCGTAGCACGTGATTCCATATCATCGCGTTGTACAGGATATGCTAACCAGCGTTCGTTACCCGTGGCAAGATCCCGAATACGAAGTCCGGTTTCACCATCGTGGCGTGTTCCATAAACCAGCCATTTGCCGTCTTTTGATAATGTCGGACGAAATGCGGATCCAATTCGTTGAGTTTGTGAACTCAAATCACCGGTTTCACGATCAAAACGTGAAATCTGATATTGTGGGAAAATGGCATTGTACTGCCAGTCCCCACTTCGTTGTGTGAGCCACAGGTATCTTTCATCGGCACCGAATGTTGGTTCAATTGTTTTTAATGGTTGGGGTGTTTCGATGAATTCAACACCACTGCCACCATCCACATGATATATAAAAAGTTTGTGTACACCGCCTCGGAGGCCTGCTTTTGCAGCTATGATATACTTACCATCCGGCGTCCAGATCGCAGATTGATATCGATCATTTTTGCCTTTGGTCCGTTGTGTTACTTCATTCGTAGTCAGATCTAAAACGTGAACAGCTTCGCCCCCACTTCGGTCTGAAATGAATACAACTTTATTCCCATCGGGACTGTATTTAGGCTGCGCATCAAATCCGAGTCCATCGGTGAGTTGGGTAGCAGCTCCACCGGACATAGGGATTTCATAAAGATCACCCATCAAATCGAAAATGATTTTGGATCCGTTTGGATGAACATCCACCGATATCCAGCTTCCTTCAGATGCCTGAAGGTGATAAGTTCGGTCGGGTTTCAGAGGAAGTGACTCGTGACTGGACGTTAATCCGGTAGAATCACTTTGGGTCGCACCTGAATCTTGGGTCGCTGACGCAAAATTCGGTGCAAACGTTAGAGTGAAGACTGACAACACGACGTAAGATGCCAGTCTTTTTAAGAATGTAGATTTCATAGGACAACAGGTTTTGGTTCTCAAATACAATACAAATACTATTTTGACACCAAAACATAGCTAATTTGACGGACTCCGTTTGTAAATAGCTATTAATTATCGAAATCGGCTAAATCCTACAAGTTCACCGATATACGATATACTGCATTTGGCGATGTAATGAACAAATCATTTCCATCTGAACCGCCCCATGCCAAATTCGTGATTTGGTGTTCAAATACGATTCGGGTATTTTCGGTGCCATCCGGATTAAATACAATCAGTCCGTTTGGTCCGGTTGTGTATAATCTGCCTGATGCATCAACGACCATACCATCAGCTCCGCCGAGTTGACCTCTTTCGCCAATTGAAGCAAATGGGGTTGGATTAGTAACTTCACCCGCTGCATCTACATCAAACCTGATAATTTGTCCGGTTGTAGAATCATTCACATATAAATGCTCTTCTGACGGTGAGAAAACAATTCCGTTTGGTTTTGAAAACTCGTTAAATAAAACCGTAAGACTGCTATCCGGGTTGATTCGATATACACCTGAGAAATCAAGTTCTTTATCTTCAGCAGAAACTCCAAAATCCGGATCCGTGAAATATATGAGTCCTGATGAATGTATAGCAACGTCATTTGGACTATTGATGCGTTTTCCATCATATGAATCAGCCAAAACAGTCAATGATAAATCTGCATTAATCCTTGATACACGACCTGCATGCTGTGCAATGATCAGTGATCCATCCGGATGGATTTTTATACCGTTTGAATTGCCGGAAGGTGTAAGAAAAACTTCTGAGGAATCTGAGCCAGGAGTCCATTTGTAAATGGTGTTGCCCGGAATATCACTAAAAAGTAAATAACCATCTGAGTGCCAGATTGGTCCCTCAGTGAATCTGAATCCTGTAGTTACCGCTTCAGGAGTTGATGTAAAAAGTGGTTGTTCCGGTTCAGCCGGTTTTTCTGCTGGTTGACAAGCTGAAACGATGATTAGAAGGCATACGACTAGTAGATTTCTATAGCTAAACATTTTTTATCCCTTAAACAATTATTAAATATGGAGGCATTCGTAGTATTAATACGATGCCTCAAGTTATTGATAAATCGGCTCATACGCAAACGATATAAAGACGGATTCTGAGATGATGACACATGGACATTGTAAACAAATGTACAGCAGATAAGATTAAGATTTGATCTTATTTAATTTCTACACCCAAAAAATTCAATGAGAATTATACTCCTCATATCAATGTGACACGTATTTCCGGGTTATTGAGTGCCAGACGATACCGACAAATAATAATACAAGTCCGCTGATCCAAATCGCTGGGTCGATCCAGAACGCCAGGAACAGACAGCCAACGAGTCCGAACGCCGGAATCCATCGTGGGTACAACCTTAGCTCCGACGGCATCATAAAGGCGGCTAAATTGGTAATTGCATAATAAATCAGCACCGTGAATGCACTAAATGACCAGGTAAAAACGACATCCCCACTTAAAACCAGGATTCCAATAATAACACCGGTTGTCCAGACCGCAGCTACAGGGCTTTTTGTTTCCTGATTTATGTGAGCTAACGCCATTGGGACATCTTTTCTGCGCGCCATGCTCAACAAAACCCGCGATAACCCAAGTAACAAGTTCAAAAGGACCCCCAACATTGCTGTGATGGCTGCAAGTGTAATGATTGGTCCTATGAATGGAACGGACAAAACATTAGTCACTATCATCAAAGGAGCAGCCTCTCCATCCACTGTGTTACCAAATGCTTCAGCTCCCATAACTTGTAGTGCAGTCAGCGAAACGAGCAAATAAATAACAACAATGGAGACCATTGCCAGAATAATTGCTTTTGGAATTGTTTTTCGAGGTTCGGCTACTTCTTCGCCAAGAGTGGCAATACGTCCGTATCCGGTGTAAGCGACAAACATCAGAGCAGATGCATAAAGAATTGAGGTTGTGGATGTCCCCTCGAAGGCATTTAGTATTGGATCAACAGGAAATCCGTTAACAAAAAATCCGGCAAGGACAAGTAAACCGAGTCCGAACAAAGTAAACGAGACGATGATCTTGTTGGCAAGATTACTCCGGCTAATTCCGCCTGAAACCAGGAATGTCATTACTATTAAGAGTACGATACCCGCAGAAGTTGACATCCAGCCCGAAGTTTCAATTTCAAATGCATAAAATAAATAACCGATACAACCGAGTACGGCCGTTGCAGCTGAAGCAGATTTCGCAATCATGAACATCCATCCCGCCGAAAACCCAAAATAGGATCCAAGGAAACGATATCCGTATTCGTACGTTCCTCCACTAACCGGATGTGCAGCAGCTAATTGCGCGGAACTTAATCCGTTGAATGCAGCTAAAATTGCAGCTATGACAATCGCGACAATAATCCCGTTCCCTGAAATCTGAGTTGCGATGGCGATACTTACAAATATTCCGGTTCCGATGATGGATCCGAGGCCCATAAGTATAGCCCCGGGGACTCGAATTACTCGTTTTAATTCATACTGCATGATTAAAATCCAAATCTTGGGTTCACCACATTATTCGAGAGTGAGCCAAATGTATAACTGATACCAATTGAAAATTCGAATTCAAAATCGGTGGCAATTTCACGACGCTGAAGCAGAATATCGTCTCTGGAGGCTCCACCACCAGGCAGGTTGAGCTGATCACGAATCATCGAATATTCCGCATTTAGATTTAGAGAAAATCCTTTAAACAAGTTAACCTCGATATTGCTGTACATTTCTAATCGATTTTTACTCAGATCATGCAAAAAGCTTGAACCTTCCAAACTGGTTCTGATTTCTCCCCATGGCTGATTGAATTCAAGAGATATGTTTAGTGAATGACTAAGTAACGACTCTGAAGATTTATCATAAATCGTAACTTCCGTGTAATCATGGATATTGAGTCCGGCCATGTACATAAACAGTAATTGTTTGCGACTGGACTCAAAATAAGGGAATAGATTGTACTCGATCGCCCCCATTAACTCAAGTTGAAGATCATAATTATTATAGGTAGAGCTTCGTGCGGATGTTCCCCCTCCAACAGACCAATGATCGGATAAACTTCGAACAACAATAGCTTCAAATTCATTTTCACGACGATTATCGGTTACGGTTTCATCGTCAACTTCAAAATTTTCTTGTTCTAAAGTCACTTCAGCCTCAATATCTACTTTCCATTTGTCGGAGGTACGATTAGCGTTCACTTCTGTGTTGAATCGGTGTCCGTCGGCATGTTGTTCAATTTCGATATCACCATCGAGGCTAATCCTGAATACCCACAAATTCCATGGATCAATTATCTGTTCTTCTACAAACTCAGACTCACCCCGGTACAGGATGTCAATTTGTTTATACATCTCAGAATTAACCATAAATGGAAGGATACCTGTCTTAATTCGCTGCAT
>DLXM01000111.1:5344-8030 GCA_003448835.1 Bacteroidota bacterium
ATATGAAGATCTGCATCCTGACGATTTCGCACATAATTCAGAAATGGTATTTCACGCCGGAAAAAATCAAAATCACATCCCCTCGTTTTGCAATCAATAAATACATTAAGCTGTTTATTTGTGCTTTTCAATTGCGATGTATCAGCAGAGGCAGAATTATCCTGAGCGAATGAAGGAGTAGTAATGAACGCAAAAGACATTGTTACCAATAAAAATACATTCAGGAATCTAACCTTTGACATACCAAAATTTTTATGATGGCTGAGTAGCCATTATTTTATATTAACTCGAAAGTCCGAAACAAAAACGACATGTAATTGGGGATCATCTTGCAGGAAACTGTATTGTAAGTTCAGAATCTCGAAATTGCTTTATGCCACAAAATACTAAAAAATAATGGACCAATTCATTTTAGCACTCGATCAGGGTACGACCAGCTCACGTGCGATATTATTTGACCAAAAGGGAAATATGGTTTCGTCTGCTCAAAAAGAATTTCGGCAGATCTATCCTCAACCGGGGTGGGTTGAACATGATCCCATTGAAATTTGGTCATCTCAGGCTGGGGTTGCAGCCGAAGCCGTTACAAAAGCCGGGGTAAATGGGAAATATCTGGCAGCAATTGGGATCACAAATCAGCGTGAAACGACCGTACTCTGGAATCGAAAAACGGGTAAACCGATTTATAATGCCATTGTCTGGCAAGATCGTCGGACCGCCACGTATTGTGATCAACTAAAAACTGACGGGCATGCTTCTTTGATTCAGGAAAAAACCGGATTGGTAATTGATTCTTATTTTTCGGGAACTAAAATCAAATGGATTTTAGATAATGTGGATGGTGCTCGTAATCTGGCTCAACAGGGTGAATTGGCATTTGGTACAATCGATTCGTGGTTGATTTGGAATCTGACGCAAGGTGAACTTCATATCACAGATGTATCGAATGCATCGCGGACGATGATATTTAATATCAATACATTGGAATGGGATGATGATTTATTGGATTTATTTGATATTCCGAGGTCGATTTTGCCCGAAGTACGACAGTCCAGTGAGATTTATGGCCATACCAAAACCACGATTTTCGCCAGCAAAGTACCCATTGCAGGGATCGCAGGTGATCAGCAAGCTGCATTATTTGGACAACTTTGCACAAATTCCGGCATGGTGAAAAACACTTATGGAACCGGTTGTTTTATGTTGATGAATATCGGTGATAAACCAGTACTATCGAAGAATAATTTACTTACGACAATTGCCTGGAAAGTCAATGGAAAAGTACAATATGCACTGGAGGGATCTATTTTTATAGCCGGGGCAATTGCTCAATGGCTTCGTGATGAAATCGGGGTGATTCGCGAATCAAAAGAGATTGAAATATTGGCCGGACAAGTTCAGGATAGCGGAGGTGTTTACATCGTCCCGGCTTTTGCCGGACTCGGGGCTCCGTACTGGAATCAACATGCCCGTGGCACCATCGTAGGCATCACCCGGGGCACAACATCTGCGCATCTGGCACGCGCCTCCCAGGAAGCGATCGCATTTCAAACTCTGGACATCCTCGATGCCATGAATCATGACTCAGGCATTCCGATCAAAGAGCTTCGGGTGGACGGTGGCGCGACCGTGAATAACGCACTCATGCAATTTCAGAGTGACATCCTGAATGTCCCCGTTGTTCGTCCCAAAATTACCGAAACCACTGCGTTGGGTGCGGCGTATTTGGCCGGTCTAGCAGTCGGATATTGGAAAGACACCAATGAAATCAGTAGCCAATGGCAAGTTGATTGGACCTTTGAACCCTCTAAAGACCTAAACGAAGTGGCCAGGCTAACAAAAAACTGGAAACGTGCTATCCACGCCGCAATCGTCTGGGCAAACGATTCAGATTAAAGTTTATACTTCAAGGTTATCCCGCCCATTCCGAATAAATAATCACCCTCAGTAATATTCCCGAGCGGATATTTGACATAAAGCTCTAGTTCAAAACTTTCATAGTTTCGAAGTGATGCATATCCGAGCGAAATATTCATCAATTTTGCAAAATCAAACTGATTAAACGCTTTAGGTTTACGTGTCATTTCATAATCACTACTGTTAAATGAGACGCTAATATTTCCAGTTTCACCATTCATCGTTGCAAAACCTTTATATGATGTACCTCGTTCAACCAACGATTGCTGGATGTACCATAGAGAAGAAAGTCCGATTGCAAAATTATACTGTCCGTTTCTAAAAGCTCCCAAATTAATCTTCGCATTCATAGGGATATCCAGAGCGGTGTAATGAATGTCAAAATCGCGTCCGACATTAAAACTTAACTGGTCACCGGCTGATACAATATCAGGTAGATTGCTTGGAATTGTACTTTGAAGATTGGAATTGCTGTTAGAAAATTGGAGCTGATTAATCGAAATAAGACCACCCATGGATAGGCTAACCGTATTATTTATCCTGATATGATGCATCGCACCGGCTAAAAATCCGGTACCCTGAGCATCGTGGTCCCGCATGAAATTTACTGTTGATCCGACGATAATTTGAGTTGATTGGGCATCTTTTTGTCGGGGGACAACAATAAAATCGGCATTTTGAGACTTTAAAACGGTCGTTTCAGATAAATCAATGGCATAATCACCTGAAAGTAATTCAAAATGATCCAAATCTTCTGATTCTTTCAAAC
>DLXM01000327.1 GCA_003448835.1 Bacteroidota bacterium
CCTGCCATACCTGAGGCATCATATATGATGGGATTTTATCCTTCAATTTTTGTTTAAGGATTGGAGCGAGTGAGCCGTTTTTAATCTTGGCACCAACATATGCGCATCCAATAGCTGTACCTTCGAATCCATCAATTTGAACCGGAACCACAGCGAATTCACGAAGTATTTCGTTTTGTGCAAGAGCTGACTCAATTTCACCAAGTTCTATGCGATATCCTCTGCTCTTGATCTGATAGTCAGATCGTCCGTGGAAATAAATTAGTCCGTCATTATCAAGTGATGCGAGATCTCCGGTTTTATAAATTCTAATCCGTTTTCCATCTTCGTTAGTGTACCATATAAATGAGTCCTTGGTTTTATCGATGTCTTTCCAGTAACCCGGGCTTAATCCACTACCTTCAATATATAAGTCGCCTACTTCTCCAATCTTTTTCAGATGTAGATTTTCATCCAAAATGATAAGATTCTCGTCTGAACAAGGTTGACCAATCGGAATATCGGTCCAGTTCTCCGGTATATTCTTAACTGTATAATAACTGCTCGCTATTGTAGTTTCTGTTGGCCCATAAAGATTGGTAAACTGAACACCCTGCAGGTTTTTCATCCAGTACTTTAAGCTGGGTAGTGGAAAAACCTCACCACACCAGATCAATCGTTTCAGGTCGGGATACCCACCATCCGGAATTACATGAAACTTGGCAAGATAGCTTAGAGCGGAGGGAACAGAAAACCACTGATTTAGTTTGTTCTCTAAAATAAACTCAGACAATTTTTTTGGGTCAGTACCAATTCCCCCGGGGACTAAATGAAGATGGGAACCCGATGCAAATGCCCCGTATATGTCAAATGTTGAAAGATCGAAATGAAGAGGAGAATGGCATGATGTATGTTCACCCTGTTTCATGTTGAAATAGGGAACTGCCCAGTTGATAAACGATTCAATATTTTTGTGAGTGATAACAACACCTTTTGGCTGACCTGTCCACCCGGATGTAAATAGAATATGCGCAGCTCTTGCTGGATTCTGTGTAACCTGATATGGTTCGTTTTTCTGGCTCTCAATGTCCTTATATAGGAATTGTGGATGGAAGTCGTCTCCGTGTAATAATTGTTTTTTTGACCACCATACCCACGGTATCATTCCGGTATCATAGTCTGAATGAATGACATCCTGAAATGGAAACGTAGTTTCATGGTCGACAAAGAGCATGGAGGGATTTGAGGATTTGATAATTTTAAGTATTCTTTCAACCGGACTATGTGGATCCAACGGGACATAAACTCCCCCTGCTTTTGTAATCCCCAACATGGCAATGATAGTTTTTGGAGTCTTTTCCAGAAATAATCCAACAATATCACCCGGTTTCAGGTCTTGTTGTATTAATAACCCGGCCAGTTTATTACTCTCCGATTCAAGTTGCCCATAAGTGATTTTCTCATCATTCATAGATACGGCAATTTGATTACCGTTTTTAAGTGCTTGTTCTCGTGACCAATCGTAAATCATTATACTTTCTCCAAATAATTGATGGCCTGATCAAATACCCGAAGGGTACTATATAAATCGATCTCTGAAACAGGGATATCCAAAATACAGGTTGTGCACCCGACCTGTAGATAACCGGATAGCTCGCGAGCCACCTCTTCAAAGTCCCCAACCAGATACGGACAGAAGGTATGGTAGTGTTTGAATGGACCCAGCCAGTAGACCGATTCCTCAGTCTGGTCGTAACCATTTTGGTTTGAAAGGGTTTTATGCCACTCGGAGTCTGAAATCTTGTTGGCCATCTGGTGAGACAGCTCTCCGGATCGTACATCCGGAAATCGAATTCGGGCATCACTCCAGGCTTTTTCATGCGTGCTACGTGCCAGGATTCCAACTCTGATCCCTTTAATCCCACTACCATTAGTTCTCCCCGATTTTTCATAATCCGCAGTCGGTATGGGGTATTCAATCAATTTAGCACCGACCCGGGAGGCTGTTTTTCGAGCCATTTCGGAAGATCCGGACAAATAATAGATTGGCTGCAAATGATCGGGCAGAAACGGTTGCAATTTCAGGTTTTTAATTTCATAAAATTCACCCTTATAGGTAACTGCATTTTTGGATGTAAGTAACAACTGGATGATTTCAGTATATTCTGCGAGCCTGTCATAGCGCTTATCGTGCGGGGTGTGGTCCCCAATTGCGATCAAATCATTTACAAATCCCCCGGCAATTAGATTTAAGGCAATTTGACGTTCATAGATTAGTCCAATTGTTGCAATTTTTTTAGCCACAGTATATGGATGCATATACATGGGTTGGAGTGCGATCATGGGCAAAAGATGGGTAGTTTCTTCCAAAATCATTTCGGTCATCATCCATGGATCTGCCAGTCGGTTATCGCTGTAAACGAGAATCCCTTTGTATCCATACTTCTCCGATTGTCGCGGAATTCTCTTCATCTCTTTGAGAAACTGATATCTGGTTAACTCAACAGATTGAGGTGTGGTTGTAAATAAATCGATATCCATGATGGAAAGTTTTTAGGTGTTTGATCTAAAAGATTTAGTTCGATTCATTGGGAATGAACTACTACCTCTGTATAATCTTTCATACAAAAGATGTGCCAAACGTCATCACGAATAAGAATCTTACTAAAAAAAGCCCCACATGCGTTCAATTGATGATTTTGTTAAAGCCAGGGCAATAAGAATTGGGGCTGGGTAGATAAACAATATTACACGAAAAGAGGGATGTGGGAAAAAAATTCACACTCTCTTTTTTCATACATTAATTAGATGAAATCAGTTCATCAGCTTAACATATTATTGGTTGCAGAGGAATCCGCCGGAATTCAGGCACTTCGGGTGATAAAGAACAGCGATCATGTACTTGCCGGAGTATTAACAAAGATACCTACATCAGATTTTTTAGAAATTGATAGCGGTTCCGGTCAAATAATAGCCCCCAACCGATATCTGTCGGGTACATCTTTAGCTGCTGCGGCTGGTAAACTCGGTGTTCCTGTTCTAGATTCAAAACTGGTAGTGGATCCAGACTTTGTTTCATGGATGGATTCAAATAAGATTGATGTTTTGTTGAATGTTCATTCACTCTACCGGATTTGTCCAGAAGTCATTCAGGCATCAAAGTTGGGAGCGTATAATCTGCATCCGGGTCCTTTGCCTGCCTACTCGGGACTGAATGCACCAAGCTGGGCTGTTTATAATGAAGAGTCCTCGCATGCTGTATCTCTACACCGTATCACAGAGGAAATAGATAGTGGTGATATTGCGTATGAAACTCGATTTCCCATTACTTCAAATGATACCGGTTTGAGCGTAAGTGTAATGTGTGCTGAGAAGGGTCTGAAATTGATTGAACAGTTATTAAAAGATCTAAGTCAAGAACTGGTGATTATCCCATCCCGACCCCAGGATCTAAGCCTACGTACATTTTATAAACGAAATCAGGTTCCCGGTGGTGGATTCATTCAGTGGTCACAGCCTGCTCATAAGATTGACGCTTTTGTTAGGGCGTGTAACTACGCTCCGTTTCCATCCCCATGGGGAGAACCTAAAACAAGTTTGAAAAATAAAGAGATATCAATCTTTAAGACTGAAATAAGCAATGAGCTTTGTCATGTGACTCCGGGTACTATCGGACCGGAAATAGGTGGTAAAGCAGCTATTTCTACTGCAGATTATTGGATTTTAGTTGAAAGATGTAAGGTAGGAGGTCAGTTCGTCCCGGCGGTTTCTATCTTGACTGATGGTGATAAACTTAGCTCGCCCGGTAAATAATTTCTGAAGTTGATAATAAAAAAAATGGAACTGCGTGAGAAATTAGATCTCTCACTACAGTTCCATTGTAAGATTCGATATTTAAGCTAAAACGGCGTTCTTACTGTTGTTTTATCTGTTTTCAGATTGAATTTTTTTCACATATTCTTCACTTGCGATAATCGCGACTTCAACCCGACGGTTTTGATCACGACCGGATTCAACACTGTTATCTGCAATTGGCTCAAGTTCACCGCGACCTTGTGCCTGAATGCGTGATGATGGAATCCCACGGGAAACTAAATATGATTTAGCTGCTGCTGAACGTTGGTTCGAAAGGTTCATATTATATTCATCACTTCCGCTGCTGTCAGTATGACCAACTATCACGATATCAGAATCGGGATATTGTTTCAGACTGGTTGCAAGTTGGGTAAGGTTGTCGCGTGCATTCGTTTGAATGACTGATGAATCAAATCCAAAAAGTAAACCTGAATCAAACGTGATGGCAATTCCTTCACCAACTCGTTGAATTTCAGCGTCTTTTAAACTTTGTGCAAGTTCTTCAGCTTGTGTATCCATTCTGTGCCCGATAATGTTTCCCGCTGCACCACCTACAACTGCGCCAATAAGCGCTCCTTTAACTGTTGATCCAAGTGCTTTGCCTGCGAGTGCTCCAACGCCTGCACCAGCTCCGGCTCCAATTACGGTTCCCTTGGTAGTGTTGCTTAAACTATCGCAACCTGCAAGTAGCAAAGCCGAGATTAGTAGTGTTGTAGTAATTAATTGAGTTTTCATAATTTTGAGATTTGTGTAATGCGATTTTAGAATTAATTGGATTTCATTTTTTCGCGGGCTTCTTCAATTGCACCCTGAAGACTTGAAAGTTCATTTTTTAAACGAGTACCATTATCAACCACTTTGGATGATATCCTTGAGATTGATTCCATTCCAGCTTCAGTTAAATCATTAGATAAAAATCGTTCGATTTCATTTACATCTGTCACATAAGCAACAAATGCACTTTTTACTCCAATATTATTGAGAGCGATTTTGTCATAAGTACGTGCGAGTTCTACACGACGTTGTTCACTTTGAATTTGAATTTCCGGGTTGTCGTACTTCTCGTTGTTTTTGTCCCATTCTGCAAAATATTCTTTCCCATTTGACTCCATGTCAGCGGCATGCTTCGAAAAATTTTCCTGCATTTTTTTGATGGTGGATACATTTTCAGAAAAGACATCAAATGCTCTTTTTCGGTCTGATTGACTCGGTTTAACAAGTTCATCGAGTGAGGCTCCAATAGCATCAAGTCGAACAATAACCAATTTGATATCGTTATCGACTGTTTCCATTGAAGATTGAACTTGTTCTGATCGTTGCATACCTGTTGTAGAACAAGCGGTTATAGCAAAGAGTGTAGCTAAACTAAACAGTAATAAATATTGAGTAGTTTGTAATTTTGTTTTCATATTCGGATATATAGATTCCCAAAACTTATGGGAAAGTTGTTAAGTGATTCTCACTTATCAAGTTCAACATACAATGGCCAATAAACATTACACAAAACTAAAAGTATATTTCAAATATCACTGTTTAGACTACTGGCATAAATTCCTGGATGAATTTTCCTATCGGGGATGCTTTTTTTGTTCGAATTATACTTTTTCTTAATAACTCCATTACTTTTAGATTTTACTATATGGGCTGAATGGGCTGAAATATCTTTTTTGCGTAATTCCCACATTTCTTTAGTCAGGTCGATACGTTCTTTATTCATTCGCTTAAAATAAGAGGGGGACAATCCGGTTATTTTTTTAAACTGAGCGACCAGTTGTTCTTGATTTTTGTAATCAAGCATTCCGGCAATATCAGCCAGTGTCATTCCTTCGAATATTAAGAGCTCTTTGACTCGTTCTATTTTTTGACAATCAATAAATTGCTGTAACGACATCCCTTTAACATCAGAAAACACCTTTTCAATTGAATTAATATCAATACCTGACATTTTACTGATAACTTTTGGGAAATTGATTTTTGGCAACTTATCAGAGTAATGAACAACCTCCACAATGGTTTCGATGATAGTATCAAACTGTAAACACTCAGCTTGATTGAGGGGGATCAACCCGAACTTAAGCAAGTCGGTGGTTAATTTTTCTAGTTGGGCATCTTTGATTTTATCGAAAAAATCAATTGAGCCATGAGCTGAGATTTCATAGTCGAGTCCAAGCTTATTTAATTCTGATCGCAGGGCAAGTTTGTCCCGCATACATACCATATATCTTACATACATTTTTTAACCCTTGTTAATTTCAGGCTGTTGATGCTATTAAATCACGTCGTTATATCTCCACCAAATACATCGAAATATGGTAGATACCATTATTTAATGTCCCTTCGACCAACTATTGGAACAAATCCATTAGAAGGAAGAAAGGGACATATTTCTCACACGCAAAATCTACTTATTGGGTGAGAATGACTTAAAGAAGTAATAGAATGATTAGAATTAATAGTACAGTTGTAATACCTATCGTAACTGTACGATCAGCTTGTTCTAGATAATCTTGAGAAAAGCTGGAAAAGTCATCCAGATCTTCGTCAGAGATTTCATTGAATCCATCTAATCCATTTAACTCACTGAGTTTTTCGGTCAATCCATCCTTATAAGAATTGAGCATGTTGCTATCTTCTTCAGTAAGTGATGCCATTGTTTCAATACGATCAATGGCTGAAATCATTTTGTTAAATGACTCGTTCAAAATAGCTCTTTTCTCAACTGCGTTATCTGCTTCATGAACAGCTTGAACGGTTTGATTAAAATGCTGTTTTAAAGTTTCTGTAACAGTTGACTGTGCAAATGCAGTTGTTTGCAATGCAAATATCAGTATCGTTGCTACAAAAAATGTAGTTAGTGTTTTCATATTATATATGATCTGGTTTATTGGTTTTCGTCAGTCTTATTTTTCGTTAAATGCTGACTTTTCATTAAATGAGGACTTCTCATTAAATGCTGATTTCATTTTTTTCGCTTTGTCTTCTGCAACTCTACTCAACCGTGTTGCTTCGTCTTCTACGGTTTCAAATGTATGAGCAACGGAATCGGTAAAATCGTGAAAGCCATCAACGACATAATCTCTGTATTCCCGACCTTTTCTGGCAAGTTTGCGTCGCGTATTTTCCCCTTTACTAGGTGCAAATAATATTGTAGCGATAACACTTATAGTTCCAACAATCAGCGTTGTTGTGAGTAATGAAGTAAATTTCATAAAGTTTTTTTTCCCTTTTTAAAATGATGATTTGATACTACTACAAGGTGTGGGAAATCTAACTCAACATCGTTATATGGATGCGACTTGTACTTATAGATATAACAGAATTTTACTCTTACACGTGTACCGGATCGGTATTCTTCATGATTACAGGCATCATTGTGACTCCTCAAAAAACGAATCAGATGCATTAATTCTGAATATGAAGCATAGATGTAAATTTAATTTCGAATAGCGTAACATCGGACTTCATGTGAATATCTACATTGTTTGACTGTCAGTTATTTAATTAATCCGGAGGATCAATTGACAAACACAATAGCCAGTTTTATGTTGATTTTCGCATCAGGATTCAAATTCAAACATTGAGTTCTGTTTTTAAATCCGTATAATCAAAGTTTCAAAATTTACGGTTATAAAAATCTACTGAATCCTTATGAGTGCAAATAATCAAGAATTAGAGAAGGCAAAATCCCATATCATTGTTGAAATCATTGAATATATTCCGAATTCAGTGGTCATTAAAACAATTATCAAGAAGTCGACAGGGAATATATCTGCTGTATCTTTTGATTCCGGTGAGGCACTTACTGAGAAAATATCGCCGTTCGATACGTTTATTCAGATCATCGATGGAGAAGCTGTAGTCGTAATTGGGACCCAGGCTCATGAACTGACTGTTGGTGAATCGATTATTATTCCTGCAAATACACGCAATATAATAGAAGCGAAAGTCCGCTTTAAAATGATTTCGACGATTATAAAAAGTGCATATGAAGATGCAAGTATGGATCTAATGTAGAATACAGATTTTTTGATCTTTTCGATTGAATACCGAATTTTTAGTGGAACATTTAACGTGTCCATTACTCATTTTATGAAAAAATCTCTCAATTTAATACTGCATAATATACGTTAGTATATGTATTAAATTCCTGCGTCCGTTTATCCTCTGCTTATCTTACTTAAATCTGCCTTTAAAGTGTGTTCTGGCGTAATAAATGTAAATGAATTTATTCAGGATGTAACGACACTTATGCCAAATAACCTTATCTATTTA